>JAFKFE010001136.1 GCA_017308345.1 Alphaproteobacteria bacterium
CATGGACGCCGTCGCGCGGCGACGCGATGAGGTCGAGGCGATCGTGCGCGACCTCGCGCCCGACGCGGAAATCTTTGGAGCGGCGTCGCCAAGGCTTGCCAACACGACATTCTTCGCTATTCCCGGCATCAAGGCCGAGACGGCGCAGATCGCGTTCGATCTTGCCGGCGTCGCGCTGTCGGCGGGCTCGGCATGTTCGTCGGGAAAAGTCGGACCAAGCCATGTGCTCAAGGCAATGGGCCATGGCGACAGCCTGGGCGCCTTGCGCGTTTCGATCGGTCGCGCGACCGGCGCCGGGGATATCGAGGCCTTCCGGGCCGCGCTGGCGGGTATCGTCGCGCGCCGGGCGGGCAAGGAAGAAGCTGCCTGACGGCGGCAAGGATGAATTCAGGCCCTAGGCCTGGTAGAGCCGTGCGTTTTTCCTGGCCGGGTGAATTTCCGGCGGATACGCACTATATGGGATTTACTCCGCTGCGCGTCCCCGGCTGGGCGCGATCACAGCGGTGCCATAGTTTGAAAACTGCCGGGCCTTGACCCCGGCGTGGATGGAGAACGCATATGCCTGCTGTGCAGGAGACGATCGATCGAGTCCGAAAGATCGACGTCGACCAGTATAAATACGGATTCCAGACAGAGATCGAGATGGACAAGGCCCCCAAGGGCCTGAGCGAAGACATTATTCGCTTCATCTCGGCCAAGAAGGATGAGCCGGACTGGATGCTGGAATGGCGTCTGGGGGCCTATCGCCGCTGGCTGACGCTGGAAGAGCCGACCTGGGCGCGCGTCCACTATCCGAAGATCGACTTCCAGGACATTTACTACTACGCCGCGCCGAAGAGCACGCCGGGGCCGAAGTCGCTGAGCGAAGTCGACCCTGAACTGCTCAAGGTCTACGAGAAGCTCGGCATTCCGCTGAAGGAACAGGAAATCCTGGCCGGCGTGCAGAAGGCCGGGGCGGCCGACGCGGACGAAGAGGTTGGCGACAACGTCTACAAGTCAGGCCGGGTCGCGGTCGACGCCGTGTTCGATTCCGTTTCGGTGGTCACCACCTTCAAGGAAGAGCTCGCCAAGGCGGGCGTCATCTTCTGCTCGATCTCGGAGGCGATCCGCGAGCACCCGGAACTGGTGCAGAAATATCTGGGCTCGGTGGTGCCGACCTCGGACAATTTCTACGCCACGCTGAATTCGGCCGTGTTCACCGACGGCTCGTTCGTCTTCGTGCCCAAGGGCGTGCGCTGCCCAATGGAACTGTCGACCTATTTCCGCATCAACGAGAAGAACACCGGCCAGTTCGAGCGCACGCTGATCATCGCCGAGGAAGGGGCTTACGTCTCCTATCTCGAAGGCTGCACGGCGCCGCAGCGCGACGAGAACCAGCTTCACGCTGCGGTGGTCGAGCTGATCGCGCTCGACGATGCCGAAATCAAATATTCGACGGTGCAGAACTGGTACCCCGGCGACGCCGAGGGCAAGGGCGGCATCTACAACTTCGTCACCAAGCGCGGCGACTGCCGCGGCGACCGTTCGAAGATCTCGTGGACGCAGGTCGAGACCGGCTCGGCCATCACCTGGAAATATCCGAGCTGCATCCTGCGCGGCGACGATTCCAGCGGCGAGTTCTATTCGATCGCGGTGTCGAACGGCTATCAGCAGGTCGACAGCGGCACCAAGATGATCCATCTCGGCAAGAACACTTCGAGCCGCATCATCTCCAAGGGCATTGCCGCCGGCTTCTCGCAGAACACCTATCGCGGCCAGGTTTCGGCGCATCGCAAGGCCACCAACGCGCGCAACTTCACCAATTGCGATTCGCTGCTGATCGGCGACCAGTGCGGCGCGCACACCGAGCCATATATGGAAGCCAAGAACGCGACGGCGAAGTTCGAGCACGAGGCGACGACCTCGAAGATCTCCGAGGACCAGAAGTTCTACGTCATGCAGCGCGGCATCCCGGAAGAAGAGGCAATCGCGCTGATCGTCAACGGCTTCGTCAAGGACGTCATCCAGCAGCTGCCCATGGAGTTCGCGGTCGAGGCGCAGAAGCTGATCGGGATCAGCCTCGAAGGCTCGGTCGGCTGACCGCAAAAGATATTCAGGAAGAAATTATGCTTGAGATCAAGAACCTTCACGCCCGCATCGTCGATGACGGCACTGAGATCATTCGCGGCCTGAACCTGACGGTGAAAGACGGCGAGGTCGCCGCGATCATGGGGCCGAACGGCTCGGGCAAGTCGACGCTGTCCTATATCCTTGCTGGACGCGAGGACTATGAGGTGACCGAGGGCGACATCCTCTACAACGGCCAGTCGATCCTCGAAATGGATCCGGCCGAGCGCGCCGCCGCCGGCATCTTCCTCGCTTTCCAGTATCCGATGGAGATACCGGGCGTGGCGACCATGGAATTTCTGAAAGTGGCGATGAACGAGCAGCGCAAGGCGCGCGGCGAGGAGCCGCTGAAGGTGCCGGAATTCCTGAAGCGCGTGAAGGAAGCCGCCGCCTCGCTCAGCATGGACATGAACATGTTGAAGCGTCCGCTCAATGTCGGCTTCTCCGGCGGCGAGAAGAAGCGCGCCGAGATCCTGCAGATGAAGCTTCTGGAGCCGAAGCTGTGCGTGCTCGACGAGACCGATTCCGGTCTCGACATCGACGCGCTGAAGATCGTCTCCGACGGGGTCAACGCGCTGCGCTCGCCGGAGCGCGCCATCATCGTCATCACTCACTACCAGCGCCTGCTGGAACACATCGTGCCGGACACTGTGCACGTGCTCTACAAGGGCCAGGTCATCAAGTCGGGCGACAAGTCGCTGGCCCTCGATCTCGAGGCCAACGGCTATGCCGGCGTGATCGGCGAAGCCGCCTGAGATGGGAGCGGTCGAGGCAAGAGCCATGAACATGCACGCACAGCCCCAGCGGACATTGGCCGAGACGGCGCTGATCGATGCCTTCGGCGAACGGTTGTCGCTGCTGCCCGGCGATGGCGAGGTCATGCTGAAGCGCGATGACGCGATCGAGGCGATCAAGCACGGCCTGCCCACACGCCGCGTCGAATCCTGGCACTACACGGACCTGCGCCGCTTGCTGACCTCGGTCCCGGCTTTCGAAGCCGACTCGGCGGTGAAAGCGCTTGCGCCGATCCTTGAGGGTTCCGCCGTGCTGCCGGTGCTGAATGGTGTCTCGAACGCGAAACTGCGCGAGGTCGAGGGCGTCACGGTGCAGCGCCTTTCGGAAAAGCTGACCGATGGCAGCGTCGCGCCGGGGCTCGATTCCTATGGCGCCGATGATGCGATCGGGGCGCTGAACACAGCCTTCGTCGCCGACGGCTATTTCGTCGATATCGCCGACGGCGCGGAGCTGGAAAAGCCGATCGAACTGCAGAACCTGCAGGCCGGCGGCCAGGCGCATGTGCGGCTGCTGACGCGCGTCGGCGCGGGCGCAAGCGCGGTGATTGTCGAGCGCCAGTCGGGCGAGGGCGCCGCCCTGGTAAGCTCGGTCAGCCAGCTCGTGGTCGGCGACGGCGCAAAGGTGACCTGGCTGATCGTGCAGGAACAGCCGGACGCGGCCACGCATCTCGCCCAGTTCAAGGCGCATATCGGCAAGGACGCCAAGCTGACGCTGTTCGTCATGAATGCCGGCGGCAAGCTCGTTCGCCAGGAGGTGGTGGTCAGGACGACGGGCGAAGGCGCCGATTTCAAGCTGCGCGGCATCAACCTTCTCGCCGGCGACACGCATACCGACACAACCATGGTGCTCGACCACGCCGTGCCGCACACGACCTCGACCGAAGTGATCCGCAACGTGGTCACCGGCAAGGCGCGCGGCGTTTTCCAGGGCCGCATCAACGTGCATCAATACGCGCAGAAGACCAACGCCAAGATGGCCTGCAACACGCTGCTGCTGTCGGACGACGGCGAGTTCTCGACCAAGCCGGAGCTGGAGATCTTCGCCGATGACGTCGTCTGCGGCCACGGCGCGACCGTCACCGAGATCGACCACAACCATCTGTTCTACCTGATGGCGCGCGGCATCGACGAGAAAGCGGCGCGGGGCCTTCTGGTGAAGGCTTTTGTCGCCGAAGTGATCGAGGAACTGGACGACGAGGCGCTGGTCGAGGCGCTGGAAGCACGGCTCGACGGCTGGTTTTCGACGCACGGATAGCGTTTCCCCTTCTCCCCTTGCGGGAGAAGGTGGCCGAGCGAAGCTCGGACGGATGAGGGGTGTTGGAAGGATCGCGGCTTTGGCCGGCAAGGACTTCGAAATGGACCAGAAGATCGAAACCACCCCTTATGACGTCGAGGCGATCCGCCGCGACTTCCCGATCCTGTCGCGCCAGGTCTACGGCAAGCCGCTGGTCTATCTCGACAATGGCGCCTCGGCGCAGAAGCCACAGGTGGTGCTAGATACCATCCAGCACGCCTATAGCCAGGAATACGCCAACGTCCATCGCGGGCTGCATTTCCTGTCCAACGCCGCGACCGATGCCTATGAGAATGCGCGCAAATCCGTGCAGCGGTTTCTCAACGCGCCGAGCACCGACAACATCGTCTTCACCTCCAACACCACCCCGGCGATCAATACCGTCGCCTATGGCTGGGGCATGCCGCGGATCGGCGAGGGCGACGAGATCGTGCTCTCGATCATGGAGCATCACTCCAACATCGTGCCGTGGCATTTCATCCGCGAACGGCAGGGCGCCAAGCTGGTCTGGGTGCCGGTCGACGATCTCGGCGCCTTCCACATCGAGGAATTCGAAAAGCGCCTGACCAGCCGCACCAAGCTCGTCGCCATCACCCAGATGTCGAACGCGCTGGGCACCGTGACGCCGATCAAGGAGATCGTGCGCATCGCCCATGCGCGCGGAATTCCCGTGCTGGTCGACGGCAGCCAGAGCGCCGTGCACATGCCGATCGACGTGCAGGACCTCGACTGCGACTTCTTCGTCTTCACCGGCCACAAGGTCTACGGGCCGTCGGGCATTGGCGTGCTCTATGGCAAGAGGGACAGGCTGGAAGAGATGCGGCCCTTCATGGGCGGCGGCGAGATGATCGAGGAGGTGACGGAGGACATCGTCACCTACAACGATCCGCCGCACCGCTTCGAGGCCGGCACGCCGCCGATCGTGCAGGCGATCGGACTGGGCGCGGCGCTCGACTACATGGAGAAGGTCGGACGCGAGCGCATCGCCGCGCACGAGGCGGACCTCAAGACTTACGCGCATG
>JAFKFE010001137.1 GCA_017308345.1 Alphaproteobacteria bacterium
GCCGATCAGGATGCGCGGCGCCAGGCCGTCCCATGAGTCGCGCAAAAGCATGAGCGCGCTGACGCCTGAGCTGACCGGCTCGGCCGACAAGCCGGCCTCCTCGGCGCGCAATGCCAGCTCGTCGTTCGGCACGCGGGCGTCGCTGCTGCTCACCGGCACGGTGTAGACATGGCGGGCGAGGCCCTTGAAGGCGCTGAAATAGCCGGTCTGGTCCGTGGTGTTGATCATGCCGCCGATCAGGATCAACGGCCTCGGGTTCTTTTCCTCCTGCTCGGCCAGCGCCTCGGCGATGACGATGGCCTATTGCGGCGCGGAAGCAGCTTGCGGGACCAGTCGCGACGAGCGACGGCGTCCTCGCCGATGCCGACCAACATTCTTGTCATGCACGTTTGCCATAGCCTGCTCAGCAACGTTCATTTGCAAAAATCTAGCCCCTGGAAACATTCAGCAACATTCAGATCGATAAGGGACACGTACGGTCCTTACTTCCGTGCCGGGAGAGTCTGCGCATGGAAGGAAGGCGGTATGAGACGCTCCCCGCTCGTGGGGTTCCTATCGGTCGTGATACGACGGCCGACGGCCGTTTCCGACCGGCGCGCATCCGCGGCGCGGAACGCAATCGTCATCGGTCCGACGGGCGGCAAGATCTCCATTACTCTCCTCGGCATGCTCTTCGTTCCCCGCCGCTCACAGGCTTCGCCCGACTGAACGCCCGGCGGAGATTCGGCCGACAAGGCAAGACAGAACCGCAAATGACCGACGCGCAAGGGGTATCCGCGTAATGCGTAGACAGGCAGGGAATGCGTTTACAGGGCGATCAGGAACGGTGTCGGCTCTTATCCTCACGACTCTTCTGACCAGCGGTTGCGTCGTTGGCCCCGACTACCAGAAGCCGTTGGTTGCTCTTCCGGCCACATGGGGAAATGCAAAGCCGACAGGCGCGCCAAAGCCGGCCGAACTGGCCGGATGGTGGCGCCGACTGGACAATCCGTTGCTCGACGAACTCATCTTGAAGGCCATAGCGGGCAACCTCGACGTCGCGACATCAAAGGCCAAAATACGTGAAGCGCGTGCCAGCTATCGACAGGCGCGAGGCGCCTTGCTTCCTTCGGTGAACGGATCGGCATCCGCGACGCGCGCCAAGAGCGCATCCTCCACCTCCGGAGCGGGCGACGCCTACAGCCAATTCGAGGCCGGCTTTGACGCAAGCTGGGAACTCGATCTGTTCGGCGCCAACAAGCGGGCCGCCGAGGCCGCGCGCTACGGTCTCGCCGCCGCCGAGGAAGATCTCCGCTCCACACAGCTTACCCTCATCGGCGACGTAGCCTCCTATTATGTCGAGGCACGCGGCTATCAGGCTCGCATTGCCCTTGCGCGCCGGACCGCCGCCTCGCAACGCGAGACGGCCGCGCTGACCCGGACCAAGTTCGAGGCAGGCGCAACGTCGGCGGTGGACGTCGCCAACGCCGCGGGCCAGGCAGCCAGCACGGAAGCCGGCATTCCCGACCTCGAAGCCTCCTATGCCGAGGCCGTGCATCGGCTCTCCGTCCTGACCGGTCAGGCTCCGGCTGCCCTGGTGGACCGCATGAAGAAGCACACTCCGATCCCGAGACCGAGACTGCCGATCCCGACCGGCATTCCCGCCGACATCCTCGTGACACGACCGGATGTGCGCCTCGCCGAGCGGCAGTATGCGCAATACACGGCCAAGATCGGCGAGGCCGAGGCGGCACGCTATCCGAGCGCCAGCCTTACGGGTGACATCGCCACATCCGGCACCAGGATCGGGGATCTCGGAAAAAGCTCGTCGATCAGCTGGTCGTTCGGGCCGACGCTGACGGTGCCAATCTTCAACGGGGAACAACTCAAGGCCGCGGTCGAGGTGGCGCAGGCACAGCGTGACCAGTATTTCATCGCCTACCGGTCGGCGGTTCTCACCGCGCTGGAAGACGTGGAGAATGCCATCGTTGCCCTCGCGCAGGAACGTATCAAGAGCGGCAAGCTCGCGACATCGGCAAGCCACTATCGAACGGCGGCCAGTCTGGGACGCCAGCTCTATCAATCGGGGTCGCAGAGCTTCCTTGAGCTGTTGGAGGCGGAACGTTCGCTCTATTCGGCGGAGGATTCCCTAATCCAGAGCCAGGTCGCCATCACGACTGATTACATCGCACTCAACAAAGCTCTTGGCGGCGGCTGGGATGGCTTCGACGACGCCTCGAGACCGGAGGTCATCGACACCGATACCGGCCCTCACTTCAAGAAATCCGACCGCCTGGCCAACGTCGTCGTCGCGGAGAAATCGCCGCGGGTGAAACGGCGCGGGGAAAGCCGGCCGGCGGGCGGCACGGAGGCGAATGGCCTTGATTGATTTCGATCAACGCGATCCTGCCCCTCCCGCGTCGATGTCTTCGAGGGAAGGCGCCGGACAGCAGTTCATCAGCACAGATTTCAGGAACGCCCGATGACGGTCGGAAAATTCATCGGAATGGTTCTTCTTGCCATCGGCGTTGGCGCCGCCGGTTACTTCCTCTGGCAGAGATACTTCGTCGAGCAGACGCCGGCACTGCTCACCGCCAAGGTCGTCCGCGGCGACGTCGAGGAAACGGTGCTCGCGACCGGCACGCTGAAGCCGGTCGGACTGGTCGCGGTCGGCGCCCAGGCATCCGGCCGCATCACCGCGGTGAAGGTCAAGCTCGGACAGGCCGTCAAGGCTGGCGACCTGATCGCTGAAATTGATTCCGTGACGCAGCAGAATAACCTGCGCACGGCGGACGCCGAACTGGCGAATGTAAAAGCCCAGCTTGCCGAAAAGCAGGCGACGCTCGTTCTCAATCGACAAAACCTTGCCCGCCAAAAGGAAATGGTGGCGAACCACGCCGTTTCCCAGGCGGACTATGACAGTGCCCAGGCGGATTTCGATGTAACCCGGGCGCAGATCGCCGCTTTGGAAGCGCAGATCCGGCAGGCCGAAGTCGCCGTCGAAACGGCCAACGTCGATCTCGGCTACACGAAGATAACCGCGCCGTCCGACGGCACGGTCCTGTCGATCGTCAGCCAGGAAGGCCAGACGGTGAACGCAACGCAGTCGGCCCCGACAATCGTCATTCTCGGTCAGCTCGACATCATGACGGTTCGCACGGAAATCTCCGAGGCTGACATCACCAACGTCAAGCCGGGCCTGCCGGTCTATTTCACAATCCTCGGCGACACCGACCATCGATATGACGCGACCCTGGAATCGATCGAGCCCGCGCCGGAGTCCGTCAAAACCGACAGCAGCTTCAGCTCTTCCAGCAGTTCCTCCTCATCGTCATCCTCATCGAGCAGCAGCTCCTCGTCCGACGCGATCTACTACAATGGCATATTCAATGTTCCCAACCGTGACGGGCGCCTGCGGACATACATGACCGCGCAGGTACATATCGTCCTCGGCGAGGCAAAGAACGTTCTCACGATTCCGGCATCCGCCCTTGGCGCCAAGGGCTCCGATGGCCTCTATGCCGTTCGCATCGTCGGCCCGGACGGGAAGGTATCCGAGCGCAAGTTCGCCATCGGGCTGAACGACAAGGTTACAGTCGAAGTCAGGAACGGGCTTTCCGAGGGCGAGATCGTCGTGACGGGCGAGGCCACGACCCAGGCCTCGTCCAGCAATTCGGGAGGGCCAGGCGGCCCACCGATGGGATTCTGACAATGGCGGAGCCGTTCATCGTCCTGAAGGACGTTACGCGCGAATATCCTTCCGGCGAGGGCACGATCGCGGTGCTCAAGGATATCGACCTGACCATCGAGTCCGGTGAGATGGTGGCAATCGTTGGCGCATCCGGATCTGGTAAATCGACGCTGATGAACATCCTGGGCTGTCTCGACCGGCCCAGCCGCGGGAGTTACCGACTCGAGGGGCGCGAGACGTCCGCGCTCAAGCCGGACGAACTCGCCGAATTGCGTCGCGAGCATTTCGGGTTCATCTTCCAGCGCTACCATCTGCTCGGCGAGTTGACCGCTCTCGGGAATGTGGAAATTCCGGCAATCTATGCCGGGACCACGCAATCCCAGCGCAGGAATCGCGCCGCGGCGCTGCTGGGGCGCTTGGGAATGACCGAAAGGACCGGCCATCGTCCCGGTCAACTCTCGGGCGGTCAGCAGCAGCGCGTCTCGATCGCACGCGCCCTCATGAACGACGCGCGAATCGTCCTCGCCGATGAGCCCACGGGAGCGCTCGACAGCCACAGCGGCCAGGAAGTTCTTCGCATTCTCGACGAACTTCATGCCGAGGGCCGCACGGTCATCATCGTCACCCACGACAGGTCGATCGCCAGCCGGGCGGGACGTATCATCGAGATCAGCGACGGTACCATCGTCTCCGACCAGAAGACGCCGAATGTGGACAAGGTGCCTGGACGCACCGGCGAGCCTGTCGCCGCGTCCCGGGCATCCGGGGTCTTCAGGGGGTACCTGAACCGCCTTCGCGAAGCATTCCGAATGGCGCTACTGGCCATGCAGGCGCACCAGATACGCACCTTTCTCACCATGCTCGGCATCATCATCGGCATCGCTTCGGTTGTCTCCGTGGTGGCGCTCGGCGCGGGCTCGCAGCTGTTCTGGCGAACATCTCGAATCTCGGCACCAACACGCTTCAGGTCTTCGCAGGAACGAGCTTTGGCGATACGCGCTCCGGACGCATCACCACGCTCGTCGTCGACGACGCCGACATGTTGGCGCGCCAGTCCTATGTGGCGGCCGTTACGCCCACGGTCACGACATCGGGCGTCGCGCGTTTCCGCGCCGCGGAGGCAAACGCGCAGGTCAGCGGTGTCGGCGCTCAATACTTCGATGCGACCGGCATGACCCTGTTGCAGGGTCGTTTCTTCGACGCCGAGGCCGTGTCCCAAATTGCCCAGGAGGCCTTGATCGACGAGAACACGCGGAACGCCTTGTTTTCCGACAGTGTGGCAAGTCCTATCGGTCGGACGGTTCTT
Source organism: Alphaproteobacteria bacterium (assembly GCA_017308345.1). Taxonomy (GTDB): domain Bacteria; phylum Pseudomonadota; class Alphaproteobacteria; order Rhizobiales; family Rhizobiaceae; genus Mesorhizobium. The sequence continues at coordinate 4,977 of JAFKFE010001137.1, forward strand.
GTCGGCAAGGTCCCGTTGCGCGTCGTCGGCCTTGTCAAAACCCGGCAGGGCGGCCCGGGCGGAAGTGAGAACCTGACCATCTATGCGCCCTACACGACTGTGCAGGTGCGCTTCCTCGGCTCGTTGTCGCTGCGCAGCATCACCGTGAAAGTCGCCGATGACGTCGACACCAGCCTGGCCGAACAGGCGGTGACGGAATTTCTAACGCGCCGGCACGGCACAAAGGACTTTTTCATAATCAACACCGACGATATCCGCCAGACCATCACCAGTACGACGCAAACCATGCGGGTGCTTATTGCGGCAATTGCGATCATCTCGCTCGTGGTCGGAGGCATAGGCGTCATGAACATCATGCTGGTCTCGGTCTCGGAGCGGGTATCCGAGATCGGTGTCCGCATGGCGGTCGGCGCCAGACAGGGCGACATCATGCAGCAGTTCCTGATCGAGGCAGTCCTGGTCTGCCTGATAGGCGGGTTCCTGGGTATTGCCGCAGCGCTGGGTTTCGGCGTAATCTTCAGTGCATTCAGCACCAGCTTCACGCTCGTCTATTCGGCGACGCCGATCATAGCGGCCTTCGTCTGTTCGAGCCTCATCGGGATCGCCTTCGGCTACCTGCCGGCTCGCAACGCCTCACAGCTCGATCCGGTCGCGGCGTTGTCGAAGGGATAGGCGGACAGGATTTCGAGGGGTCGACACCGTGTACAAGGCACGATATCGGTCGACTCTACAAAGACCTCCACGACATGCCGGCCCTGCGAGCTGCTGGTCGCCGCGATCATCGCCGGCGAACACCGGCACGGCCTTTCAGCCGGCGATCCACCATGCCCGTGCCGACGCCGGAGAGCATGTGTCCGGCATCGCCTCCGCGAGCCTTTGAGATTTCCGCAGGCGACGAAGCGCCGTCAGGTCGGCGGCGTGCCGTTCTCGGCCAGCACGGCGCCAGCGAAATAGAGCGAGCCGCCGATCAGGATGCGCGGCGCCGGGCCGTCCCATGAGTCGCGCAAAAGCATGAGCGCGCTGGCGACGGAGCTGACCGGCTCGGCCGACAAGCCGGCCTCCTCGGCGCGCAATGCCAGCTCGTCGTTCGGCACGCCGGCGTCGCTGCTGCTCACCGGCACCGTGTAGACATGGCGGGCAAGCCCCTTGAAGGCGCTGAAATAGCCGGTCTGGTCCTTGGTGTTGATCATGCCGCTGATCAGGATCAACGGCCTCGGGTTCTTTTCCTCCTGCCCGGCCAGCGCCTCGGCGATGACGATGCCGGCGCCGGGATTGTGGCCGCCGTCGAGCCAGATGTCGGACCCCTTCGGCGCAAGGTCGACCAGCTTGCCCTGTGTCAGCTTCTGCATGCGGGCCGGCCAGGCGACATGGGTCATCGCGCGCTCGGCGGCGCGATGGCTGATCTCGAAGCCGGCCGCCTTGACGGCGGCTATCGCCGCCGCGGCGTTGGCGAACTGATGGCGCCCGGGCAGGCGCGGCGAGGGCAGGTCCATCAGCCCGTCCTCGTCCTGATAGACCATGCGGCCGTTCTCCTCGAAGGCAAGGAAATCCTGGCCATAGATGACCGTCGGGCAATCCAGCCGCTCGGCCGTGTCGATCAGCACCTGAAGCGCCGTCTCGCTCTCCTGGGCGCCAATCACCACCGGGCAGCGGCGCTTAATGATGCCGGCCTTTTCGGCGGCGATCAGCTCGACGCGGTCGCCGAGATAGGCTTCGTGGTCCATGACGACATTGGTGGCGTCGAAGCGGCCGCCGAGGCCGACCTCGATGATGGCGGCTTCCGCGGGATGCTCGGAGAACAGGACGAAAGTGACGGCGGTGAGGATCTCGAAGACGGTGATCTTCTGGCCTTGATTGGCCTCGGCGACGCGCGCGATGGCCTCGGCGAAAACCTCGTCGTCGACGAGCTTGCCGCCGCCTTCGGCCGCCAGCCGGTAGCGCTCGTGCCAGTTCACAAGATGCGGCGAGGTATGGACGTGGACGAGATGGCCGGCCGCCTCAAGCAGCGCGCGCGAGAAGGCGGCGCAGGAACCCTTGCCATTGGTGCCGGCGATGTGGATGACCGGCGGCAGCCGGTCCTGCGGGTTGCCGAGGTGTTCGAGAAGCCGCGTGACGCGGTCCAGCGAAAGGTCGAAGCCTTTCGGATGCAGCGTCATCAGATGTTCGATTTCACGTTCGGCGGAAAGCGTTGTCATGACGAAATCCCATCGCGGCGCCCTGAACCGGGAATCGGTCCCAGAAACGCCATGCGCGAATCAAAGGCTACAGCACGCGAGACAAGGCGCAAATCGCGGTTCGCGGCGAACGATGTCGCGCCAAGCCGATATCACCTCGGGGCCGATATCGCATCAGGCCGATATGCCTCAGACCTGCGGCCGCGCCTCGGCGTTGACCACCGCCGGCGGCAAGATCTCCGGCTCGAGCGGTTTCTCGGCCGCCGGCGCCTTGAGCAGCATCTTCAACAGCCGCGCGATGGTCTGGCGCATCTCGAGACGCGAGACGACCATGTCGACCATGCCGTGCTCCATCAGATATTCGGCACGCTGGAAACCGTCGGGCAGTTTTTCGCGGATGGTCTGCTCGATGACGCGCGGGCCGGCAAAGCCGATCAGCGCGCCCGGCTCGGCGATATGGACATCGCCCAGCATGGCGTAGGAGGCGGTGACGCCGCCGGTGGTCGGATTGGTCAGCACGACGATATAGGGCAGGCCGGCTTCCTTCAGCCGGTCGACGCCGACCGTGGTGCGCGGCAACTGCATGAGCGACAGTATGCCTTCCTGCATGCGGGCGCCGCCGGAAGCGGCGAACAGGACCAGCGGCCGCTTGCGCTGCAGCGCCACCTCGAAGGCATGCACGATGGCCTCGCCGGCGGCCATGCCCAGCGAGCCGCCCATGAAGGCGAAATCCTGCACGGTGACGATGACCGGCAGGCCTTCGATGGTGCCGGCGCCGTTGAGGATGGCATCCTCGAGACTGGTCTTGGCCTTCGCCTCCTTGAGGCGATCGGTGTAGCGCTTCTCGTCGCGGAACTTCAGCGGATCCTGGACGACCTTGGGGTTTTCCAGAACCTCGTATTTGCCGTCGTCGAAGAAGTATTTCAGCCGCTCCTTGGCCGAGATCTTCATGTGGTGGCCGGAGGACGGGATGACGAACTGGTTGGATTCGAGATCCTTGTGGAAGATCATCTCGCCGGTCTCGGGATCCTTGATCCAGAGATTTTCCGGCATGTCTGTGCGCCGGCCGAGCATCGAATTGATCTTCGGGCGGACGTAATTGGTGATCCAGTTCATGGCTTCGGCTCCTGTCCTGGAAGAGGCTTCGAGCAATTCAGGAAAAGTCTGTGGCGGATTTCCGGCCCGAATTGCGTAGCGAACAGATAGTCAGGCTATTCAGCGGCGGCAAGGCGGGCCGAACGCACGCCCTGGGCAAGGCCGGAGACCAGAGTGGCGACGGCCTCGGCCGGATCGGCGGTCTTCTCCCCCTTGGGCCCCAGCACATTGGCGACCGCGTTGACGATCGCCGTGCCGACGACGACGCCGTCGGCAGAGGCGCCGATCACCCGAGCCTGCTCGGCGGTCTTGACGCCGAAGCCGACGCAGACCGGAAGCTCCGTATGGCCCTTGATACGCTTGACCGCCGCCGAGACCTTGGCGGTATCGGCGAGCGCGGAGCCGGTGATGCCGGTCATCGAGACGTAATAGACGAAGCCGGAGGTGTTTTCCAAAACCTTGGGCAGCCGCTTGTCGTCGGTGGTCGGCGTCGCCAGCCGGATGAAGTTGACGCCGGCCTTGAGCGCCGGGATGCAAAGCTCCTCGTCCATCTCCGGCGGCAGGTCGACGACGATCAGGCCGTCGATGCCGCTTGCCTTGGCGTCGGCGAGGAAGCGGTCGACGCCGTAGATGTAGATCGGATTGTAATAGCCCATCAGCACGATCGGCGTCTCGTCGTCGCCGGCGCGGAATTCCGACGCCATCTTCAGCGTCCTGGCCAGTGTCTGGCCGCCTTTCAGCGCCCGCAGACCCGCCGCCTGGATGGCCGGACCGTCGGCCATCGGGTCGGAGAACGGCATGCCGAGCTCGATGATGTCGCTGCCCGAAATCGGCAGCGCCTTCATGATCGACAGCGAGGTGTCGTAATCGGGGTCGCCGCCCATGATATAGGTGACCAAGGCCGGACGGCCTTCGGCTTTGAGCTTCGCCATGCGGCGGTCGATGCGGGTGGTCATTGTCAGATCTCCATGCCCAGCATGTTCGCCACCGTATGCACGTCCTTGTCGCCGCGGCCGGACAGATTGACGATGACGATCTGGTCCTTGTCCATCTTGGGCACGATCTTCACCGCGTGGGCGATGGCATGCGCCGATTCCAGCGCCGGGATGATGCCCTCGACCCGGGTGGTGAGTTGGAACGCCGCCAGCGCCTCGTCGTCGAGGATCGGCACATATTCGACGCGACCGGAATCGCGCAGCCAGGAGTGCTCGGGGCCGACGCCCGGATAATCGAGACCTGCCGAGATCGAGTGGCCGTCGAGGATCTGGCCGTCGGCATTCTGCAGGAGATAGGTGCGGTTGCCATGCAGCACGCCGGGCCTGCCGGCGTTCATCGAGGCGCAGTGCTCGACGCCGTCGAGGCCGCGCCCGCCGGCTTCGATGCCGATGATGCGCACATCCTTGTCGTCCAGGAAAGGATGGAAGAGGCCGATGGCGTTGGAGCCGCCGCCGACGGCGGCGATGATGACATCCGGCAACCGGCCTTCCTGTTCGACGATCTGCGCCCGCGCCTCCGAGCCGATCACCGACTGGAAGTCGCGCACCATCTCCGGATAGGGATGCGGGCCGGCGGCGGTGCCGATCAGGTAGTAAGTGTCCTCGACATTGGTGACCCAGTCGCGCAGGGCCTCGTTCATGGCGTCCTTCAGCGTGCCGTGGCCGGCGGTGACCGGCCGCACCTCGGCGCCGAGCAGCTTCATGCGGAAGACGTTGGGGCTCTGGCGGGCAACGTCGGTGGCGCCCATGTAGACAACGCACGGATAGCCGAAGCGGGCCGCCACCGTGGCCGAGGCGACGCCATGCTGGCCGGCGCCGGTCTCGGCGATGATGCGCTTCTTGCCCATGCGCTTGGCCAGCAGAATCTGGCCCAGGCAATTGTTGATCTTGTGCGAGCCGGTGTGGTTCAGGTCCTCGCGCTTGAAATAGACCTTGGCGCCGCCGAGATGCCTTGTGAGGCCTTCGGCGAAATAGAGCTTCGAGGGCCGACCGGCATAGTAGGTCGACAGGGCGGTCAGTTCGGCCTTGAACTCCGGATCGTTCTTGGCCTTGTTCCACTGATCTTCGAGATCGAGGATCAGCGGCATCAGCGTCTCGGCGACGAAGCGGCCGCCGAAAATGCCGAACATGCCCTGCTCGTCGGGCCCGGTGCGGAAGGAATTGGGCGTAGCCGGCTTGTTCATCGCCGATCTCCTAAATCTTGACTTGCGAGCATGTCCTTGTCGGAAAACCGGATTCCACTTTTCCGGGACATGCTCGGATTCGAAAACTCCTCAGGCAGCGCGATTATCCCGCGCGGCTCTGACGGCCCGGAAAAACTGCTCGATCAGCGCCGGATCCTTGACGCCCGGAGCGCTTTCCACACCGGACGAAACGTCTATTCCGGGCGGGTTGGCCAGTCTCAGGGCATCGCCGATATTGGCGGCGTTGAGCCCTCCGGAAAGCATGTATTCGACGCCGGCGTCAAGGCCGGCGAGGATGCGCCAGTCGAAGGCGACGCCGTTGCCGCCCGGCAATTGCGACCCCTTCGGCGGCTTGGCGTCGAACAGGAAGCCGTCGGCGACGCCGATATAGGGCTTTATCCGCTCCAGGTCCGCCGCCTCGCTGACGGACAGCGCCTTCATGACCGGGAGGCTATAGCGGGCCTTGATCTCGGCCACGCGCTCGGGCGTCTCCGAACCATGCAGTTGCAGCATATCGGGGTGCATCCTGGCGACGATCTCGTCGAGGAAGGCATCGTCGGCATCGACGGTGACGGCGACCGCCTTGGCCTTGCCGCGCGCCGCCTCGCGCAGGCGCCCGGCCTCGGCGGGCTCGACATAGCGCGGGCTCTTGGCGAAGAAAATGAAGCCGACATGGCTGGCGCCGCCGGCAAGGGCGGCAGCCATCGCGGCATCGGTCTTCAATCCGCAGATCTTGATGTCGAGCGTCATGGCGCGGGATTGGCACGAAATGGGAAAAGAGTCGAGAAAAAGCATGCTGTTGCAGAGGGGGTGGAAAGCGCTAGGTTCCCAAGGACATCATGGCAGGAGACAAGCATGGCCGACCGGACCGTCGCGGAACTGAGGCAGAAGATCGCGCAGGCACACGAGGTGATCGCGCATCTGATAGAGAAAGCCGCCTACAACGGCGCCGAGGCGCACCGGGCGCTGGACTATTTCGGCAGCGACGCGTTTGACCGGAATTTCCTGCCTTGGCCACATCCCGAGGAAGGGCTGCGGCCGGAGGACCTGAACGCGGCGAATGACGATTGAGGGGTGCATTAGGCGAGGCAACCGCGCGGTCGTCATCCTAGGGCGGAGCGACGCGAAGCGGCGCGCAGACCCTAGGATGACGAGGCTGAGATGGCCCGGCTAATCTCCAGCGTCGAGCAGCCAGAGGCCGGCCGTAGTGGCGCCTCGCTAGCCACCCTACTCGAACACAATTGCCTGCAGCGCGCCGCCGTTGCGCTTCAGCCAGTCCTTGCAGCGGTCGGTGTCCGGGCAGAGCTTCTCGCACAATTTCCAGAATTTCGGGCCGTGGTTCATCTCCTTGAGATGCGCCACCTCATGCGCCACCAGGTAGTTTATCACCGCCGGCGGCGCCATCATGATGCGTCAGGAGAAGGAGAGGTTGCCCTCCGAGGTGCATGAC
>JAFKFE010001138.1 GCA_017308345.1 Alphaproteobacteria bacterium
ATCTCCTATGTACTCGATGCCGGCACCTCCGGCGGCCACGACCGCGCCTCGCTGTCGGAGAAGTGGCTTGGCCACGCACCGGCGTCGAAGAAGGAACTGGCCGGCTCGGGCAAGAGCGCCATCGGCTTCGACCAGGTCGATATCGAGCGCGCGAGCGCATATGCTGGCGAGCAGGCCGATATAGCGCTTCGGCTGTGGCAGGTGCTGAAGCCGATGCTGGCCGCCAAGGGCCTCGTTTCCGTCTACGAGCGGCTGGAACGGCCGCTGGTGCCGGTGCTCGCCCGCATGGAGCAGCGCGACATCTCGGTCGACCGCCAGATCCTGTCGCGGCTGTCCGGCGAACTGGCGCAGGGCGCGGCCCGCGGCCGGCATCGAGCACATAGGAGATCAGCATCGTGTCGTCGAACGGTCCGACCTCGATGCCGTGCCGGCTCATCACGACGATGTCGTATTTCATGTCCTGCACGATCTTGAGCACCGAACGGTCCGCAAGCAGCGGCTTGAGCAGCGCCAGCGCCTCGCGCACCGGAATCTGGTTCTCCAGCATGCCGCCGCCGAGCAGGTCGCCATTGCCGCTTTTGTGGGCGAGCGGCACGTAGACGGCGCGGCCGGGCGCGATCGCCATGGACAGGCCGACGAGATCGGCCTGCATCGGGTCGGATGAACTGGTCTCGGCGTCGAAAGCGAGGATGCCGGCGTCGCGGGCTTCGGCGATCCAGGCCTTCAGCGCGGCCGCATCGCGGATGGCGCCATAGGCCGAAGGGTCGATCTTGCGCGCCGCCGCCTGTTCCAGCCGCAGCGCCGAGAGGAGCGATGGGGTGTCGCCCTGCGGCGGCGCGTCCTCGCCCCTTGCGGCCGGAGCGGCGGGTTTTGCGTCGCCGTTCGATTGAGGCGCCGGCTGTCGCGGTGGCGCGCCGGCCCCGACATCAGGCCCGTGCGCGGCATCGGCGCGCTCGATGATGACGGCGGAAGCCTGGACGTCGCCGATCTCGGTGGCGGTCGCCTCGGCGACGCGCCGCGTCAGCGTGGTGAACTCCATCGTCTTCAGGAAGCCGATCAGTTTCGGGCCGTCGGGTTCGTGCAGGACAAGATCGTCCAGCCCCTCCTTCAGCGGCACATCGTTCTTCAGCGTCACCAGCTCGCGTGAAATGCGCGCCTTGTCGGCATTGGCGATGATGGTCTCGCGCCGCTTGTCCTGCTTGATCTCGCCGGCGCGGGCCAGGAGTCCATCGAGGTCGCCGAACTGCTCCAGCAACTGCGCCGCGGTCTTCGGGCCGATGCCGGGCACGCCGGGCACATTGTCGACGGAGTCGCCGGTCAGGGCCTGCAAGTCGATCATCTTTTCGGGTGGCACGCCCCATTTCTCGATCACCTCGGGAATACCGATCTGCCGGTCCTTCATCGGGTCGTACATGCCGACCGTCGGCCCGACGAGCTGCATCAGGTCCTTGTCGGAAGAGATGATGGTGGCGTCGCCGCCGGCTTCGCGGGCGAGCCGGCAATAGGTGGCGATGATGTCGTCGGCCTCGAAACCTTCCATCTCGATGCCGGGCAGGTTGAAGGCCACGGTCGCCTGGCGGATCAGCCCGAATTGCGGGATCAGATCCTCCGGCGGCGCCGAGCGGTTCGCCTTGTATTCAGGGTAAAGCTCGCTGCGAAACGTCTTCGAGGAATAGTCGAAAATGACGGCGAAATGCGTCGGCACGACGCCTACATTGGTGTCGCGGGCGTCCTGCACCAGCTTCCAGACCATGTTGCAGAAACCAAGCACGGCGTTGGTCGGCAGGCCGTCGGATTTGCGATTGAGCGGCGGCAGCGCGTGATAGGCGCGGAAAATGTAGCCGGAGCCGTCGACAAGGAAGAGGTGATCGCCTTTTTTCATGCCGGCAGGGATAGCGCGGCCGGGCTTCGCGGTCCATGCCAAAGGCTGTGGAAGCCGCCAGTTCGGGCAACACCCCTGACAGATCCTGTCCGGCAAAGCGCGTCGCGCGGAAACGGATTCAGGCGACGCGCTTTGGGTCATTTTTCTTCGTGCATGTCGTTTCCCAAAACCGCTTCACACTTTTGGGTGACATGCACGGAATCCGTCGTTCACGGGTATGTTACAAAAGTGTAATTTTCACGCCCTTGAATCGCCACGTTCACAAACCCAAATACACGTCATCGGCAGTTTTCGCCGAAGTCCGGAGCAAGGCCCGTCCCCCGCCTATCCCGGGCACTTGCGGCAGCCTACCCCCCTCTCCGGGCTGCCGCATCGTTTCGAGTAAAGACCGCCGTGGTTCCCCCTCCACCACGGCGGTCTTCTTTTATGTTCCGGCTGGCGCGCTTGGTCCAACGATCGCGGCTTTTCGTTTCCGGCGCGGACCTTTAGGGTCTGCCCGACAAATCGAAAGGCCCCATAATGTCCAGAATTTCCCCCGTCCTCGACCGTCTCGACCAGAATCTCGACCAGAGCCTGGAGCGGCTGTTCGGCCTGCTCGGGATCAAGTCGATCTCGACCGATCCGGCCTTTGCCGCCGATTGCCGCAAGGGGGCCGAATGGCTGGTCGCCGAACTCAGGCTGATCGGCTTCGACGCGAGCGTGCGCGACACGCCCGGACATCCGATGGTGGTGGCGCATCACGAAGGACCGGCGGGCGCGCCGCATGTGCTGTTCTACGGCCACTACGACGTCCAGCCGGTCGATCCGATCGAATTGTGGGAAACCGACCCGTTCGCGCCCGCTATCAAGGAGATCGAGCCCGGCCGCAAGGTGATCACCGGCCGCGGCTCGGCCGACGACAAGGGGCAGTTGATGACCTTCGTCGAAGCCTGCCGCGCCTGGAAGCAGGTGCACGGCAACCTGCCCTGCCGCGTCACCATCCTGTTCGAGGGCGAGGAGGAGTCCGGCTCGCCATCGCTGAAGCCCTTCCTGGAAGCGAACGCAGCCGAGCTGAAAGCCGATTTCGCGCTGGTTTGCGACACAAGCATGTGGAACCGCGAGACGCCGTCGATCTGCGTGTCGCTGCGCGGCATGGTCGGCGAGGAGGTCACCGTCAAGGCGGCCAGCCGCGACCTGCATTCCGGCCTCTATGGCGGCGCGGCGGCCAATCCGATCCGCATCCTTGCCAAGGTGCTTGCCGACGTTCACGGCAAGGACGGCCACGTCACCATTCCAGGCTTCTATGACGGCGTCGAGGAGACGCCTTCGCAGGTGCTGAAGTCCTGGGACGGGCTCGGCGAGACCGCCGAGACCTTCCTCGGGCCTGTCGGCCTTTCCATTCCCGCCGGCGAAAAGGGGCGGTCGCTGCTCGAGCTCACCTGGGCGCGTCCAACGGCCGAGTTCAACGGCATCATCGGTGGTTATACCGGCAAGGGTTTCAAGACGGTGATCGCGGCGGAAGCCTCGGCGAAAGTGTCGTTCCGGCTCGTCCACAAGCAGGATCCGAAGAAGATACGCGCCGCCTTCCAGGCTTTCGTGCGCGAGCGGATTCCCGCCGACTGCTCGGTCGAATTCCATCCGCATGGCGGTTCGCCGGCGATCCAGCTTTCCTACGACTCGCCCTTCCTGGCCAAGGCCAAGGACGCGCTTTCGGACGAATGGGAAAAACAGGCCATCACCACGGGCAGCGGCGGCTCCATTCCCGTGGTTGGCGACTTCCAGACCTATCTCGGCATGGAATCGCTGCTCGTCGGCTTCGGCCTGGACGACGACCGCATCCATTCGCCGAACGAGAAATACGAGCTGACCTCCTTCCACAAGGGGCAGCGGTCCTGGGCGCGCATCCTCGACGCGCTCACCCGCTGAGGCGAAAGTCACGAAAGGCGTGAGATTCAACTTTCTGTTGATTTTTCTCCGGATCGCGGCGAGGACGAATTAGCCAGCGCGAAGCGCCGCGGCGTCCTTCGCGCATTCCAGGGATGCGCGGCGGCGCAAGGTGCGGCCCGGAGAAGAGAATGACCGATATCCGTTTCCACAAAAATGACCTGCCCGACCTGTCGCGCTACAATGTCGGGGCGGTGGCCATCGACACGGAAACGCTCGGCTTGAACCCGCATCGCGACCGGCTCTGCGTGGTGCAGATTTCTCCCGGCGACGGCAGCGCCGATGTCATCCAGATCGCGCCCGGCCAGAAGAAAGCGCCGAACCTCGTCAGCCTGCTCAGGAACCGCGCGATCACCAAGCTGTTCCACTACGGCCGCTTCGACATCGCGGTGCTCTACAATGCCTTCGGCGTGATGGCGGAACCGGTGTTCTGCACCAAGATCGCCTCGCGGCTCACCCGCACCTATACCGACCGCCACGGGCTGAAGGACATCTGCAGCGAGCTGCTCGGCGTCAGCCTGTCCAAGGTGCAGCAATCGTCGGACTGGGCGGCGGAAACGCTCTCGCCCGAACAGCTCGAATACGCAGCCTCGGATGTGCTTTACCTGCACCGGCTGCGCGAGGTGCTGGCGACGCGGCTGGCGCGCGAAAACCGCGTCAAGGAGGCGGACGCCTGCTTCCGTTTCCTGCCGACGCGCGCCAAGCTCGACCTGATGGGCTGGGCGGAGGAAGACATCGTCGCGCATAGCTGGCGGAACCCGGCGCGCCCCTGGACGTTCTTGGCGGTTCATGGAAGAGCAGCGGCTCACGGAGGAAATGAGATGGCGGAGCGCAAATCGATAGAAAGCGCGCCCAGGGACGGCTCGAAGGTCACCATCCTGTGGAAGGACGGAGCCGGCGTCGTCAATGAATCCATCGGCCAGTATCGTGACGGCGGCTGGTGGGTCTACACCGACAGCGACACGCAAAAGAAGGTCGATCCGACGAGCTGGCGGCCCGCGTCGGGTGACGACGAGTGAAGCTGGCGCTGGCGAGGCCGGCCGCTTTCAAATAGGTTCGATCCGTCGCAGTCGGAGGCCGATTCGGGGCGTATGGCTTCGTTGGTCCTCCGCTCATGGAGGGATTGGCAATGGGAATTGAAAGCCTGCTCGTCTTCATCATCATCGGTGCGATCGCCGGCTGGCTTGCCGGCGTCATCATGAAAGGCTCCGGCTTCGGACTCGTCGGCGATATCATCATCGGCCTCGTCGGCGGCCTGATCGCCGGCTGGCTGCTGCCGATGGTGGGCGTGAGCTTCGGCGGCCTCATCGGCTCGATCATCATGTCGGTGATCGGCGCCGTCATCCTGATCTTCATCATCAGGCTGGTGCG
>JAFKFE010001139.1 GCA_017308345.1 Alphaproteobacteria bacterium
GAGCCTCAGTTCTCGGTCGGCTCCGTTGGCGCCGGGCCGGGGGTCGGGGTCGAGATCGATGTCGGGCGCGGTTTTGGCGCTTCTCCCGGACATTCGTCCTTGATCCTCGTCCAGGACGTGTTGTTGAGGACCATGTCGCAACGGGCGAGGTGGCTCTCGCCGGCCAGCGTCAGGCACGCCGTCTGGCCGATAGCGAAGGACTTGCCGTTGGCCAGACAGGCCGGCGCCGCCAGCGATGGCGCCGGCGCGGCAAGCGCCAAAGCAAGGCCGACCGGCCGGAAAAGAAATCGGATCGCCATTCAACCCCCACAGCAATCCGCATCAAAGATGGGATTTGTGGCGATATCTGGGTCGGGGAAAGCCGGAAGGTCTCAGGCAGGCCGCAGGCTGAGCTCGATCGCCACCGGCACGTGATCGGAAGGCTTTTCCCAAGCGCGGACGTGCTTTTCCACCGAGGCCGACGAGAAACGGTTGGCGGCTTCCGGCGAGAGCAGCAGGTGGTCGATGCGGATGCCGTTGTTCTTCTGCCAGGCGCCGGCCTGATAATCCCAGAAGGTGTAGACGCCGGCCGAGTCGGTCACCGAGCGCACCGCTTCGGTGAAGCCGAGATTCTTCAGCCGGCGGAAGGCCTGCCTCGTCTGCGGCTGGAACAGCGCGTCGCCCAGCCAGTTTTCGGGAAACCGGGCATCGGCGGGCTCCGGGATGACGTTATAGTCGCCCGCCAGCACCAGCGCCTCCTCGAGCCGCAGCCGTTCCTCCGTCCAGCGTTCCAACCGCGCCATCCAGGCAAGCTTGTAGGGAAACTTCCGCTCATCGTCGATGGGATTGCCGTTCGGCAGATAGAGCGAGACGACGCGCAGGGCACCCTGGTCGGTCGAAAAGACGCCTTCGATGAAGCGGGCATGGTCATCCGCGTCGTCGCCCGGCAGGCCGCGGTTGACCTCGTCGAAGGGAAGCTTCGACAGAATGGCGACGCCGTTGAAGCTCTTCTGGCCGTTGGTCTCGACATTGTAGCCCAGCGCCTCGATCTCTGCGCGCGGGAACTGGTCGTCGACCGTCTTGATCTCCTGCAGGCACACGATGTCCGGCGCGCTTTCGGTCAGCCAGTGGGTAAGGTTGCCGATGCGGGCGCGAACGCCGTTGATGTTCCAGGTGACGATCTTCATGCAGGCCTCGATGCTGTTCGGACGGAAGGCGTTCGACGAAGCCGATCGTATTGCCTGCGCGGATCTTTAGAAAGGCCGTTCGGTTGCGTTCCTGCCATCGCAAGCAACGACCTGCGCCGTCCTATTGGCGCCGCTTGCAAGCTCGGGACAGTCGATCAGATGGAGAAGCTGGTGCCGCAACCGCAGGAGGCGACCGCGTTGGGGTTCCTGATCTGGAAGGACTGGCCCATCAGGTCGTCGACAAAGTCGATGACCGAGCCGCCCATATAGACCAGCGACAGGTCGTCGATCAGGATCGTCGCGCCATCCTTCTCGATGGCGACGTCGTCATCATTGCTGCCGGCGACAAGGTCGAACTTATAGGAAAAGCCGGAACAGCCGCCGCCTTCGACGGAGACGCGCAGAGCAGTCTTGCCCGGTTCGCCGGCGACGATCCTGGCGATCCGCTTGGCCGCGGCATCGGTCATTTCGACCTTCATGGCAGTCTTTGCATCCGCGCCCATCGGCGTCACCTTGCTTTCGGTTTGACATGATAGGTATGAAGCGGGCGGGGCCAAGTCAACTGGTGGGTCAATGGACGAGCAGCAGGGCAAGGATGCTCTCGGCGACATCGGGTTCGGCTATCGGCCGCGCGCCGTCTATGCGAGCGACCCGGCGCGCTCGCGCGGGCGCCTGTTCCCGGAGGCCGAAAGTCCTACCCGCACGCCGTTTCAGCGCGACCGCGACCGCATCATCCATTCCACCGCCTTCCGCCGGCTGAAGCACAAGACCCAGGTCTTCGTCGCGCATGAGGGTGACCACTATCGCACGCGGCTGACGCATTCGATCGAAGTGGCGCAGATCGCGCGCGCCCTGGCGCGGGCGCTGCGGGGTGATGAGGACCTCGCTGAAGCAGTCGCGCTGGTGCATGATTTCGGCCACACGCCCTTCGGCCATACCGGCGAGGATGCGCTCAACGACAAGATGGCGGCCTGGGGCGGCTTCGATCACAATGCCCAGTCGCTGCGCGTGGTCACGAGGCTCGAGAGGCGCTATGCCGAGTTCGACGGGCTGAACCTCACCTGGGAAACGCTGGAGGGGCTGGTCAAGCACAACGGCCCGCTGACCGATGCGAGCGGGAAGGGGCTCAAGGGGCCGGTGCCGCAGGCGATCCGCGACTATTCGGAACTGCACGACCTCGAACTCGACCGCTTCGCCGGCATCGAGGCGCAGTGCGCCGCGATCGCCGACGACATCGCCTATAACACCCATGACATCGACGACGGCCTGCGCGCCGGCCTGCTGACGCTGGATATGCTGCAAGGCGTCGGCCTGCCGGGCTCGATCCTGAGAGGCGTTCGCGAGCGATATCCCCGGCTTGACGATGTCCGCACCGGCCACGAGCTGATGCGGCGGCAGATCACCTTGATGGTCGAGGATGTCATCACGTCGACCACCGCCAATATCGAGCGCCTGAAGCCCGACAGCGCCGATGCGGTGCGCGCGGCGGGCGAGACCCTGGTGACCTTTTCGGCAGGCATGGCGGCGGCCGAAAAGGAATTGAAGGCATTCCTCTACAAGCATCTCTACCGGCACCCCGAGGTGATGCGGGTGAGGGCAGACGCCGAGCGCATCGTGCGCGAGCTGTTCGACGTCTATTTCGCCGATCCCCGCGCCATGCCCGACGGCTGGCGCGAGGGGCTCGACCGGGCCGAGGATCGCATCAAGGCGCGCAGCGTCGCCGACTTCCTGGCCGGCATGACCGACACCTATGCGCTCAAGGAACATCGGCGTCTGTTTGACCATACGCCCGATTTGAGCTAGGGCGAGCCTCGATTTTGCCGGCCATCGAGCCGGTCGCCTCTTAAAGTCCAGAGCATATCCAATGAATATCTTCGCCGATTTCAACGCGCGGATCGTAAAGGCCGTCGAAGCCCTTGACCTTAAAGACAAGGAGGGGGCCGCGCTTGACCTGTCGCGCATCGCGGTCGAGCCGCCGCGCGATGCCAGCCATGGCGATCTCGCCACCAACGCGGCCATGGTGCTGGCCAAGCCCACCGGGCAGAACCCGCGCGCGCTTGCCGAGAAACTCGCCGAAGCGCTGCGGGGCGACGCCGATATCGCCTCGGCCGAGATCGCCGGGCCGGGCTTCGTCAATCTCAGGCTCAAGGACGTGTTCTGGCACGCGCATCTGACGGCGCTGCTCGGCGAGGGGCGCAACTATGGCCGCTCGACCATCGGCGGCGGCCGCAAGGCCAATGTCGAATATGTCTCGGCCAACCCGACCGGCCCCATGCATGTCGGCCATTGCCGCGGCGCCGTGGTCGGCGACACTTTAGCCAACCTCATGGCCTTCGCCGGCTACGACGTGACCAAGGAATATGTGATCAACGACGCCGGCTCGCAGATCGACGTGCTCGGCCGTTCCGCGCTGCTGCGCTATCGCCAGGCTCTCGGCGAGGACATCGGCGAGATTCCGTCCGGTCTCTATCCGGGAGACTATCTGGTCCCGGTGGGCCAGGCGCTGGCCGAGGAGTTCGGCCTTGGCCTGCTGGAGATGCCGGAAGAGGAAGCGCTGGCGATCGTCAAGGATCGCACCGTCGATGCGATGATGGCGATGATCCGCGAGGATCTGGCGTTGCTCAACGTGCATCACGACGTGTTCTTCTCCGAACGCACGCTGCATGCCGACAACGCCAAGAAGATCCGGGCGGCGATCGCCGACCTGACGCTCAAGGGGCATATCTACAAGGGCAAGCTGCCGCCGCCGAAGGGCGAGAAGCCGGACGATTGGGAAGACCGCGAGCAGACGCTGTTCCGTTCGACCGCGGTCGGCGACGACATGGACCGGGCGCTGGTCAAATCGGACGGCTCGTTCACCTATTTCGCCGCCGATGTCGCCTATCTCAAGGACAAGGTCGAGCGCGGCTTCGTCGACTTGATCTATGTGCTCGGCGCCGACCATGGCGGCTATGTCAAGCGGCTGGAGGCACTGGCGCGGGCGGTGGCGGGCGATACCGTCAAGCTCACCGTGCTGCTTTGCCAACTCGTAAAACTGTTCCGCGACGGCGAGCCCGTCCGGATGTCCAAGCGGTCCGGCGATTTCGTCACCTTGCGGGATGTCGTGGAGGAGGTCGGCCGTGACCCGATCCGCTTCATGATGCTTTACCGCAAGAACGACGCGCCGCTCGATTTCGATTTCGCCAAGGTCACGGAGCAGTCGAAGGACAATCCGGTGTTCTACGTGCAGTACGCCTCGGCGCGCTGCCACTCGGTTTTCCGGCAGGCGAGCGAGCAGCTCGGCGAGGCGAATTTCGATCGCAGCCGACTCGCGGCCTCGGTGGCGGCGCTGACCGACGAGGGCGAAATCACGCTGATCCGCAAGCTGGCCGAATACCCGCGGCTGATCGAATCCGCGGCGCTTTCGCTGGAGCCGCACCGGCTCGCTTTCTACCTCTACGATCTGGCTTCCGGCTTCCATGCACAGTGGAATCGCGGCCACGACAACCAGGACTTACGTTTTGTTAAGGTTAACGACCGAGAATCAACCTATGCCAGACTAGGGCTGGTGCAGGCTGTTTCGGATGTTTTGACCTCCGGCCTGACGCTGATCGGGGCAGACGCGCCCACCGAAATGCGTTAGGTTTAACTAAAAAACCTGTCACCTTTTGCCCACATTGCGCTGGTAAGGGCCAACCCTGCGCGACGTCCATGGCGTCCGACTTTGTGCGAGTTCGGGAACAATAATGGCAGACAGAACCCCGCTGAAAGTAGCCGACCACAACGATATCGCCGACGATGATCCGTTTGCGGAACTGACCCGGATCATGGGTTTCGACCCACGTCAGCCGGTGAGGCAGCCGGCGCCAGCGGTCGATAAGGCCATGCCGGCTAACCAGGTTCCGGAGGCCGACGATTTCGACATCGATCTCGAAAAGGAGTTGATGGGCGAGTTCGATTCCGTCGAGGAAAGCGCGCCGGTCGCTCAGCAAGCAGCCACACACCAGATCAGCAA
>JAFKFE010001140.1 GCA_017308345.1 Alphaproteobacteria bacterium
CGGATAGGCCGGTCGAGCCGCCGCCGATAATCAGGAGATCTGGGGCGTTCACTGCCGTTCTCCACGGGGGAACTGGCGGCGGATGGTCATGCCGCTGCGCACACGCACGAAGCACGCTTGCTGGTTCTTCTGCCCGTCGATCTCGACAAGGCACTCGAAGCAGACCCCCATCATGCAAAGCGGGGCGCGTGGCTCGCCAGAGACCGCCGAGCGGCAGTATTGGCTTGGATCGATGTGGCGGAGCATGACGCTCGCAACCGTTTCGTGAGGATGCGCGGCAAGTTGCTCGCCGTCGAGATCCACGACGATCTCGCCCGGGCCGTCGACAAGCAGGCGATACAGGGGAAAATGGGAGGATGCGGGCTTGTTTTGCAGCGTCATGGCGGGAAGCTAGATTGCGATTTCCCGCTTCGCAAATTCCATTGAATGGGAAGCGACGGCTGAAAAGTTATGACCGCAATTTGCCGCCTCTACGACTTTGGAGAGCCGAGTACCGCAATTGCCGGCGCCCATCCCGAAGCCACAATCGCCTCATTACCTTGCGTTATAACCTCAATGGAACAAGGCATTTGACCCGCTGAAGGCCGGCCGTAATGTCGATACATAACAAAAATCTCTGGCGTCGTGACCTGGAGAAGAATTCGGGAACAGAAGCGCTACCAGCGCGACATTCACCACCGGCCATCACGAAATGGGAGTCAAGCGGCTATGAATATTTCACGTCGAACGGTGCTATTCGGTGCGACGGCACTCAGCGGACTGTTGGCAATGGACTTGGGCGGCTCTCCGGCCTCCGCCGCAGACGATCCAAAAACGTTGCGTCTGCCTTTGGCGAGGCCGGCAGGCAACCTGGATCCGCAGCGCTATGTCGGTATTTTCGCCATTCAGGACATGATCTTTGATCCACTGGTGCAATATACGCGCGGTGGCAAGATTGAGCCGGCACTGGCCGAATCCTGGACCATCTCCGAAGATCACAAAGTCTACACGTTCAAGCTCCGTCCGGATGTCGTCTTCACCGATGGCGAGCCTTGGAACGCCGAGGCGATGAAGTGGAATCTCGAGCGGTGGATGCCTAAGGCTGACTACAACTGGCTTCAAGTCTCCGCCAACCTCGACAAGATCGAAGTCATCGATCCGATGACGGTGGCAATTCATTTCAAGCAAGTGACCCCAACCGCGCTGATCGAGTTCTCCTATGTTCGGCCCGTTCGTTTCTTGAGCCCGAAGGCGGTCGAGGCCGACGGTTCCTACAAAAGCCCTATCGGCACCGGCGCGTGGAAAGTCGACAGCGACACTCCGGAAGGAACCGATCTCGTTACGAACGAGAAGTATTGGGGTGTCAAACCTACGCTTGACAAGGTGTCCCTCGTCGTAATCCCGGATGCACGCAGCCGGATGTCGGCGCTGCTCGCCGGCGATATCGATGCCGCTGGCGGCGCGTTCATCGCGGCGATCAGCCCGCAGGACGCGACCACGCTGAAGTCCGGTGGTATCACCATCGTAACGGATACCGGAACAGACACGATGATCCTCGGGTTCAATCCGCGCCGCGAACTGTTCAAGGACATCAGGGTCCGCGAGGCATTTAATCTGCTCATTGATCGGGAAGCCATTTGTGCCGCCTTGATGAAAGGCTACGCCACCCCGACGATGAATCTCTATCCGGACGTCATCGCCTATTCCGGCAAGCGCTTCGACATCCCCAAGCGTGATGTGGAACGGGCCAAGAAGCTGCTCGATGAGGCAGGATGGGTTGGCGAAGGCACCCGTTCGAAGGACGGCAAACCATTGAATGTCGAACTCGTCATTTCGGAAGATGCGGTCGCAAATTCTCGTGCGCTCGGCGAGGTATTGCAGGCCGAGTTCTCGGAGGCAGGTATCGGACTGACTCTGCGGAATGTCGACCATGCAGCGCGCCATGGCGATATCCCGCAGTTCAAATACGATATCTCGCTGTTCATCACCAATGGCGCGCCTTACGATCCGTACAATACGATCGGGCTGATGATCTTGTCCTCCATCGAGCCGGGAACGGACGGCAAGCTGTGGGAGGATCCCGTTGTCGATCCGCTCATTGTCAAGGCTCTCTCCGCTTCGGAGGCCGAGCGAGCCGAAGCGTTCCAGGCAGTTTCAACCTGGCTGCACGACAATTGGGCCATGGCGCCGCTCTATCATGCGCAGCGCGTCTGGGCGCATGGCGACAGGATCAAGGCATTCGTTGTACCGGCAACAGAGTACGAGATGCCCATCAAGGGAATTTCACTATAGCGGGCTTGGCCCTTCGCCAATCGACGTGGCGGAGCGCAATCTTCTCCACGTGAATGCCAAAGGGAGCCATCCATATCCATGTTGAGGATAGCCTTGAACCGCGCCATGTCGGCGCTTGTTCTCGTAGTCATTGCTTCTGTTTTCTCCTTCATCCTGGTTGCTGCATTCCCCGGCAATGTCGCTGCTCTGATTGCGGAGTTGCGTGGCGGCTTCGTCTCGCAAGCCGTTGTCGATAAAGTTGCAGAGGAATACAGGCTGCGCGATCCTCTCCTGTATCGCTACGGTTATTGGGTTGCCGACGTCGTGCATGGCGATTTCGGCAAATCGCTTCGCACCGGCGAAGAAGTGTCGACGGCCATCGAAAAGCGGCTTGAGCCGACGCTCGTGATGATCGCAGGTGGCGGTATCGTGATGCTGGTTGTCGGCCTCGTTCTCAGCTTCTGCGGGGCTATGTGGCCAGGTGGACTGGTCGACAGGTTCATTCGCGCGCTCGCCGTCGTGAACATCTCGGTCCCGAAATTCTTTCTCGCGGCCACGCTCATCTATGCGTTTGGCGTCATCATGAACCTTTTGCCGACGTTCGGATTTCGCGGTCCCACCTCCTGGATCCTTCCGAGCATAGCGATCGGCCGGGTGCCGGGTGCCTTGCTCAGCCGCGTCGCACGCGTCTCTCTCGAGGAGACCATGAGCAGGCCTTTCGTCGTCACAGCGATGAGCAAGGGTTTCGGGCGACGGCGAATTCTGCTCCGCGATGCTCTCCCCAACATTGTTCCCGTCGTGCTGACGGCCTTCGGCATGAACTTGGCGTTCATGATCCAATCGGCAATCGTCATCGAGCCAATTTTTGCGTGGCAAGGCATCGGCGCGTATTTCGTGGACGCCGCGCGCTTCCGCGATCTACCGGTGCTGCAATCCTGCCTGCTGTTGTTTTCAGTTCTTTTCATCATCGTAAACCTGGTCGTCGACCTGCTGGTAATGTTGGTCGACCCCCTGCAGCGCCGAGCAATGCGAGGCTGACATGAAAGCGATCAAGGACCTCTACAAGGCCGTCGGTCTGCCGATTTGTCTCCTGATCGGCTTCTTCATCTTCATCGCCGTGTTCGGCAAGTATGTCAGCCCTTATGATCCGAATGCGCAGAATCTGCTGAAGGCAAGTCAGACGTTCAGCGCGGAACACTGGTTTGGAACGGACAATCTCGGGCGCGATACCCTGAGCCGCTTGGTAGCGGGTGCGCGCACAACTCTCTTCGGCGTAACCCTCGTCCTGCTAATGGCTGGCTCGGTGGGCATGGTGATCGGTACGATCTCCGGATATTTTGGCGGCTGGCTCGATGAAATTCTCATGCGGATCATCGATTTCGGTCTCAGCGTGCCAAGCTTGGTCGTTGCACTGGCGATCGTCGGCGTCTTCGGTCCCGACTTCTGGAACATGATCCTCGCGCTTGCCATTGCTTGGGTGCCTATCTATGCGCGGCTGACGCGCGGCGTCGTCGCCGCTGCCGTCAATCAACCCTATATCGAGAGCCTGCGCGTCCTTGGCGCCAGCCGGACCCGCATCATCGTCAAGCACCTGACGCCTGCCGCTCTCGGCTCCGTATTGATTTACGCCAGCGCCGACGCGGGCGTCTTGGCACTGAACATCGCCAATCTCAGCTTCCTCGGCCTCGGCGTCCAACCGCCGCAGGCGGAATGGGGACAAATGCTTGTCGCGGCTCTGCCCTATCTCGAGGAAGCGCCGCGGCTGGTCATCCTTCCCGGTCTCTCGCTGACCATCATGGTCATCGGCTTCAACCTTCTCGGTGAAGCGATCGCGCTGGCGAAGAATCCACGCCCCATGAGCAAGCGGCGCCTCTTCCAGCGCCGTAGAGAGTTCTTGAAGGAGATTGCGGCATGATCCAGACAGTCGGCTCCGCAACCCCCATCCTCGATGTCCGCAACCTGACCGTGACGCTGCATACGCCGAAAACGAGCGTGCGGCCGGTCGACAGGGTGTCCTATACGGTCAACGAGGGCGAGGTTCTGGCCATTGTCGGCGAGAGCGGTAGCGGCAAGACCATCCTCAACCTGGCTCCCCTCGGACTCCTGCCTGCCGGCGTTGATTCCGATCTTGAAGGTTCAGTGGGATTCGAAGGTCAGGACCTGCTCACATCGGGCGAAGACAAGCTCCGTGCGGTCCGTGGTGGCGGCATTGGGGTGATATTTCAGGATCCGTTGAGCGCGCTCAATCCAGTCCGGAAAATCGGCCGGCAGATCGCGGAAGTGGCTGAGCATCACTTGAAGCTGACACCACGCGCCGCGGAGCGGCGCGCAGGGGAACTGCTTTCGCTCGTCGGGCTTCCTGACCCGCTGAGCAGATTGCGGCAATATCCGCATGAACTTTCAGGCGGACAGAGGCAGCGCGTCGGTATTGCGATGAGCATCGCAGGCGAGCCGCGGCTCCTGATCGCGGATGAACCTACCACCGCGCTCGACGTCACGGTTCAGGCGCAGATCGTCAGCCTTCTCAAGGATCTTCAGCGTCGCCTGAAGATGGCCATTGTCATCATCACCCATGACATCGGGGTCGTGTCCGGCATGGCGACCAAGGTGGCAGTCATGTATGCGGGCCGGCTGGCGGAGATTGGCTCGGTGGACGACGTGCTGACCCGCTCGGTCCACCCCTACACGCTGGGCCTGCTCAATTCAGTTCCGACGCTGAAGGCTCCGATCGGCAGCCGGTTCTCGGGCTTGCCGGGATCGCCGCCGGATCTTTCGCGCCGGATCGATAGCTGCGCCTTCATGCCGCGCTGCAGCCACGCGATCCCCAGTTGCGAGCGCGGACGTCCGCCTTTGGTGCACGCCCCGTGACATGGGCCCGAGCATCTGGCCGCCTGCCCCGTGG
>JAFKFE010001141.1 GCA_017308345.1 Alphaproteobacteria bacterium
TTCGACGACGAGGCGGAGATCGACGTCGAATTCCATCACGCGGTGTGCGAATGCGCGCACAACATGATCCTCCTGCACACGCTGCGCTCCTGCTACCGGCTGCTGTCGGAAGGCGTGTTCCAGAACCGGCTTCTGGTGTTCAGCGTGCCCGGCGCGCGCGAGGCGCTGTTGCAGCAGCATCGCGCGATCCACGCCGCGATCAAGGCGGGCGATCCGGTCGCGGCGCGCAAGGCGGCGATGGATCACATCACCTATGTCGAGCGCTCGATGGCGGAAGCCGAGCGCAGCGGCGACTGGCAGCGCGTGTCCAGGCTGCGCCTCAGGCAACGCTCGGATGCCGACGACATCGAACCCACACGAAAACGCTCCTAAGCACATGTAGCGGGGACCATCATGAGCGAAATCCTCACCATCGCCGACCTCAAGGACCTGGCACGCCGCAGGGTGCCGAAGATGTTCTTCGACTACGCCGATTCCGGCGCCTGGACGGAGAGCACCTACCGCGCCAACGAGGAGGATTTCGGCAAGATCAAGTTCCGCCAGCGCGTGCTGGTCGACATGAGCAACCGCTCTCTGGAATCGACCATGATCGGCCAGAAGGTGGCGATGCCGGTAGCGCTCGCGCCGACCGGGCTGACCGGCATGCAGCATGCCGACGGCGAGATGCTGGCGGCCCGGGCGGCCGAGGAATTCGGCGTGCCGTTCACGCTGTCGACGATGAGCATCTGCTCGATCGAGGATGTCGCCTCGGCGACGAAAAAACCGTTCTGGTTCCAGCTCTATGTGCTGCGCGACAAGGATTTCGTGCTCAACCTCATAGACCGCGCCAAGGCCGCGAAATGCTCTGCGCTGGTGCTGACGCTCGACCTGCAGATCCTGGGCCAGCGCCACAAAGACCTGCGCAACGGGCTTTCGGCGCCGCCGAAGATGACGCTTGCCAATATCGTCGACCTTGCGCTCAAGCCGCGCTGGTGCCTGGGCATCGCAGGCACTCCGCGCCGCACCTTCCGCAACATCGTCGGCCACGCCAAGGGCGTCGGCGACGTCTCTTCGCTATCGTCCTGGACGACGGAGCAATTCGATCCGCAGTTGTCCTGGAAGGACGTCGCCTGGATCAAGGAGCGCTGGGGCGGCAAGCTGATCCTGAAAGGCATCCTCGACAAGGAGGACGCGCTGATGGCGGCCAAGACCGGAGCCGATGCGATCGTCGTCTCCAACCATGGCGGGCGGCAGCTCGACGGCGCGCCGTCGTCTATCTCGATGCTGGAGGAGATCGCCGATGCTGTCGGCGACAAGATCGAAGTGCATATGGATGGCGGCATCCGCTCCGGCCAGGATGTGCTCAAGGCGCTCTGTCTGGGCGCCAAGGGCACCTATATCGGTCGTCCGTTCCTCTACGGGCTCGGCGCGATGGGCAAGGAAGGCGTGACCAGAGCGCTCGAAATCATCCGCAAGGAGATGGACATCACGCTGGCGTTGTGCGGCAAGCGCCTGGTCACCGACATGGGCAAGGACCAGTTGCATCGCTAGGATGTTCTTCATCGGTTGGCATTAGCCTTGCGGTGACATCCATACCGAAAAGACGCCCAGCTTGACCCAAACCGGAATCCATTATGTCGATGCGCGCGGGCCAGACGGACTGCGGCTCTATGCCATCGGCGACGTGCATGGACGCCATGACCTGCTCGCCGCCATGCACCGGCGCATCGAGAGCGAACTGGAATACAAGGCGTCGTCCTCCGACTGGCGCATCATCCATCTTGGCGACTATGTCGACCGTGGACCGGATTCGAAAAGCGTCATCGACTTCCTGATCGAGGCGCGCAAGCGCGATCCGCGCAACATCATGCTCGCCGGCAACCACGACATCGGCATGCTCGAATTCCTGGCCAATGGCGAGCCGGACGGCCTGTTCATGAACTATGGCGGCGTCCAGACGGCGCGGTCCTACGGCGTGGAGTTGACGCGGGACGCGCATTGGTTCGGCAAGGAGGAGGCCGTCGCGCGGGGGCACGCGGCGCTGATCAAAGCGGTGCCGCGCAGCCATGTCGACTTCCTGGAGTCGCTGACATTCTCGGCCAGTTTCGGCGACTTCTTCTTCTGCCACGCAGGCATCCGGCCGGGCGTGCCGCTCGACCACCAGAACCAGCAGGACCTGATCTGGATCCGCGACGCCTTCCACGACCATCCAGAGCTTCATTCAAAAGTAATCGTGCACGGGCACACGCCCGTCGCGGAAGCGGACGTGCGGGCCAATCGCGTCAATGTCGACACGCTTGCCTGGAAATCGGGAACGCTGAGCGCGCTTGCCGTCAATGGCGGCGACAAACAGATTATCGATGTTCGGGGTAAAGCGTTTTAAGCGCTATCCCGGCGCGGAAGCGCTTCCGGTCTTTACCGGGACTCAGTCCAGCGAGGCGGTGACGCCGTAGCCGTCGACGGCCCGGTGATTGGTCGCTGCGTCGGCGGCATAAATGCCCAGGCCGCAGAGCACGATGGCAGACAGCATGACAAAAGACAGGAGAGCTGCTTTCACGGACGTCATCTCTGGTTAAGCTTTCTGCATCTGGGCACGAGGCGGTTACCAATGCGTTGAAACGATAAAATGCGTCTCAATGTTTCGACGATTTCGCGCTTCTAAGCAGATTCTGTATCGCCGGTGTGTCGGCTGGATCACACAAAAGGTTCATGGCGGTTGCACGGACGATACAAGGCGCGCCCTCTTAGGGCAGCGGCCGGATACACACCAAGGATGAAGAGGGTTTTCCCCAGGCAGAACCGGGCGGGCGTGCCAATTATGCAACGCCCAGACGGGTGCGGCTTGAGATACGTCGAGATTCAGGTCAGGCGGGCCTCACCTGAATATCGGCACGCCTCAGATCGTCGCCACCCAGGCGCGGGCTATCGCCAGGCCGGCGGCGTCGGCGTCGGCGCCGTTTCGGGCCAGTTCGTCATCGAGCCGCTCGTGCCAGTCGGGATTGCGCTCGGCGATCGCTTCCGCGAAGGAAACGCTCCAGCCGCGCACCATCGGCGTATCGGCCTCGAAGTGGAACTGGAAACCGTAGACGGCGCGGCCGAGGCGGAAGGCCTGGTTTTCGGCGACAGTGCTTTCGGCGAGCCTCACGGCAGCCTCCGGGAGCCCGAAGGTGTCGTCATGCCACTCGAAAATCGGAAAGCTTTCGGGCAACGCCGCCAGCACCGGGTCCGATTTGGCGTCCGGCGTCAGCGACACCTTGTGCCAGCCGAACTCGGTGGCGCCGCCGATCTGGTTGGTGCCGCCAAAGGCGCGCGCCAGAAGCTGACTGCCGAGGCAGATGCCCAGCACCGAGCGATCCTTGTCGGCGAAATCGCGGGTCAGGTCGAGCAAGGCGGGAAAATAGGGACAGATTTCGTCGTCGAGCGCATTCTGGGCACCGCCCAGCATCACCATGGCATCGTGTCCGGCGCTGTCCTGCGGCAAGGTCTCGCCACGATAGGGCTTGCGCAGGTCGATATCGGCGCCGGCTTCCACAAGCGCCGCGCCGATCTGGCCAAGGCCCTCATTGTCGAAATTCTGGACGACCAAAACCCGCATCGAAAACCTGCTGACATGAAAACGCTGGGGTGAGCGATATCATGCGGCCCGCATTTCAGCCAAGATGCGCAGCCGGAGAGACAGCTATGCCACTGCAAAACCGGGTCGATCCCTTCGGCGCGATCCATGCCGTGCCGGAACGCGGCCTGTTCACCGGCAATCGCGGCATCATCCACGACCCCGAGACCAGGACGCTGCTGAAGAAGCGCTGGGCCTTGCAAGCCTGGATCATCTGCCTGTGCCGGTTCCGCGACGTGCGGCGCGAACCGATGGGCCGCAACCGCCAAGGCAATGGTGCATTGGGAGGAAAAGCCGGCTGGACGGAACTGTTCTTTCTCGACGAGGTGACGGCTCTGGCCGCGGGCCACCGGCCCTGCTTCTTCTGCCGGCGCGAACGGGCGACCGATTTCGTGGCCCGCTTCGGCGAAGCCTTCGGCATTGCCGAGCCACGCGCGCCGATGGCGGACAAGCGGCTGCACAAGGAGCGGCTGGCTTCCGGTGGACGGCCTCCTGTCCTGACCGCTCCGGAACTCGGCGCCCTGCCTGATGGCACGATGATCGCGGATGGCGACGCTGCCTATGCGCTGCGTTTCGGCAAGGCGCTCAAATGGTCGTTCGCGGGCTACGCCAGTCCAATTGCCCTCGATCGCCTCGCCGACAGGCCGCTGCGCCTGCTGACGCCGGCGACCACCATTGCGGTGCTGCGGCGAGGCTTCGCGCCTGTCTGGCATCCGTCCGCCGATACTTGACGCCGCCCATTGCCTCCCCCATTGCCAAGCGGATATTCGTGGGATGTCCCGCGAATATTTGCTTAGATTCCCTTGTTTTTCGCGGGTTCTGATCGCAAAACCGCGAGACACTTTTGCGGAACCTGCTTGGGTCATGCGCGCCAATTATAAAATGCAGCGGCTGTTCGTGCCGGACGATCTCGGGCCCGGCTTCGAATTCGACGCCGGACAGCAGCAAAGCCACTACCTCGCCCATGTGCTGCGGCTCGGCGAAGGCGCGGAGGTGCTGCTTTTCAACGGCCGCGACGGCGAATGGTCGGCGGCAGTCGCCGCGAAGTCCAAGAAGGCCGTCCGGCTGAAGGTGCTCGAACTGCAGCGACCCCAGCCGCCATTGCCCGACCTCGTCTATTGCTTCGCCCCGCTGAAACAGGGCCGGCTCGATTATCTCGTGCAAAAAGCGGTCGAGATGGGCGCCGGTATTCTGCAGCCGGTCATCACCCAGCACACGCAAGTGGCGAAACCCGGTATCGACCGGCTGCGCGCCAATGTCGTCGAGGCGGCCGAGCAATGCGGCATCCTGGCGGTGCCGGAGATGCGCGAAGCGGAGAAGCTGGAGCGGCTGCTCGGCAACTGGGACAAGGAACGGCGGCTGATCTTCTGCGACGAGGATGCCTCGACCAACAATCCGCTGCCGGCCTTGCACGCCGTCAAGGAGAAGAAACTTGCGTTGCTGGTCGGACCCGAGGGCGGATTTTCCGACGATGAGCGCAGGATGCTGAAGGCGCTCTCCTTCGTCACCGCCATTCCGCTCTGGCCGCGCATCCTGCGCGCCGACACGGCGGC
>JAFKFE010001142.1 GCA_017308345.1 Alphaproteobacteria bacterium
GGACGACAGGTT
This sequence comes from Alphaproteobacteria bacterium, assembly GCA_017308345.1. Lineage (GTDB taxonomy): Bacteria > Pseudomonadota > Alphaproteobacteria > Rhizobiales > Rhizobiaceae > Mesorhizobium. The sequence goes on from JAFKFE010001142.1 coordinate 13, forward strand.
CATCATCTTGCGCGGGATGAACCGGGTGCCGTCCCATAGCGGCCGCACCATGATCTTGTTGACGCCGACGATCGCCACCTCCGGATAGTTGATGACCGGCGTGGTCGCGACACCGCCCATGGCGCCGAGCGAGGTGACACCATGAAAGAAATCTCCTGCAAGCTGCTCGTCATCGGCGCCGGGCCGGGCGGTTATGTCTGCGCCATCCGGGCCGGACAGCTCGGTGTCGATACGGTGATCGTCGAGGCGGGTAAGCCGGGCGGCACCTGCCTCAATGTCGGCTGCATTCCATCCAAGGCGCTGATCCACGCCGCGGAGGAGTTCGAGAAGGTCGCGCATATGGCCTCCGGCGAGGATCCGCTCGGCATCAAACTCGCCGCGCCGACGCTCGACCTGGCCCGCACCGTCGGCTGGAAGGACGGCATCGTTAGCCGGCTTACCAGTGGCGTCGCCGGACTGCTGAAAAAGGCCAGGGTGAAGACCGTGCAGGGCTGGGCGACGTTCCGGGACGGCAAGACGGTGGAGGTCGAAACCGAGACCGGCACGCAGGTCATCCGCGCCGAGACGGTCGTGATAGCGACCGGCTCGGCGCCGGTCGAATTGCCGTTCCTGCCTTTCGGCGGCCCGGTCATTTCGTCCACCGAGGCGCTGGCGCTCGGCGAAGTGCCGAAGAGGCTCGCGGTCGTCGGCGGCGGCTATATCGGGCTCGAGCTCGGCACGGCCTTCGCGAAGATGGGGTCGAAGGTCACCGTCATCGAAGCCTTGCCGCGCGTGCTTGCGCAATATGACGCCGAGCTGACGAGGCCGGTGCTGAAGCGGCTTGGCGAGCTCGGCGTCGAGGTGATGACGGGCGCGAAGGCCAAGGGGCAGTCGGCCCAAGGGCAGGCAGGCAAGGGGCAGGCGGGCAAGGGCGATGCCCTGCTGGTCGAGACGGCCGACGGCAAGGACGCCAAGATCGCGGCCGACAAGATCCTCGTCACGGTCGGGCGCAGGCCGCTCACCGAGGGCTGGGGGCTGGAGCAGATCGATCTCGACAGGGCCGGAAAGTTCATCCGCATCGACGAGCAGTGCCGCACTTCGATGCGCGGCATTTTTGCCATCGGCGACGTCACCGGCGAGCCGATGCTGGCGCACCGCGCCATGGCGCAGGGCGAGATGGTGGCTGAGATCGTCGCCGGCCATAAAAGAAGCTGGGACAAGCGCGCCATCCCCGCGATCTGCTTCACCGATCCGGAACTGGTCACGGCGGGCCTGTCTCCGGAGGAAGCGAAGGCGCTCGCCGGCGAGATCAGGATCGGGCAGTTTCCCTTCGTCGCCAACGGCCGCGCCATGACCAAACAGGGCGAGGACGGCTTCGTGCGCATCGTGGCGCGCGCGGACAATCATCTCGTGCTGGGCATCCAGGCGGTCGGGCAAGGCGTTTCGGAGCTGTCGGCCGCCTTCGGCCTTGCGCTCGAGATGGGCGCGCGGCTGGAGGACATCGCCGGCACGATCCATGCGCATCCAACGCAGGGCGAGGGTTTCCAGGAAGCGGCGCTAAAGGCGCTGGGCCACGCGCTGCATATTTGACCTTCCCCTTCTCCCACAAGGGGAGAAGGGGAACACGGCGCAGCTCAGCTCGCCAGCCGGCTTACCATCTCATGTTGCGCGTAGGCGCGGCCGAAACGGTTGGCGAGGAAAGCGTCGAACGCGATGTCTTCCTGGCGGATAAAACCCTTGGCCGGCAGCGAGCCGTCCGCCAGCATGTCGAGCACGGCGCAGATGCCGGACGCGGTGGTGATCTGGATGGCGCTGCGCACCAGCTTGCCGACGCGCTGCGAATAGATCTTGTTGGCATAGGTCTCTTGCAGCAGGCGGCCGTTGCGGCGGCCCGACACGGTGACGAAGACGATGACCACGTCCTGCAGCGTCGACGGTAGGGCGCTCTCGAAGATGTCCTTCAGCACGTCGCGGCGGTGGCGCAGGCCGAGGTCGTTGAGCAGCGCCTTCATGATCGCGGCGTGGCCGGGATAGCGGATGGTGCGGTAGTTCAGCGTGCGCACCTTGCCCTTCAGCGTCTCGGCGAGCGTGCCGAGGCCGCCCGAGGTGTTGAAGGCCTCATAGGTGACGCCGTCGAGCGAGAACTCCTCGCGCTCCTCCAGCGGCGGCACCTCGATCAGCTCGCCCTCGACGATCGCCTCGCAGGGCTCGCAATATTCGTTGATGACGCCGTCCGTGCTCCAGGTCAGGTTGTAGTTCAACGCGTTGGAGGGATATTGCGGCAGCGCGCCGACGCGCATGCGCACGCTTTCCAGCGTATCGAAGCGGCTGGCGAGGTCGTTGGCGACGATCGAGATGAAACCCGGCGCCAGGCCGCATTGCGGAATGAAGGCGCTCTTGGCGTCCCGCGCCAGCTCCTTCACGCGCCGGGTCGAGACGACGTCCTCGGTGAGGTCGAGATAATGCACGCCGGCGGCGGCGGCCGCCTCGGCGATGCGGGTGGTGAGATGGAAGGGCGCGGCGCTGAGCACGGCGAACTTGCCGGCAAGGACCTTCTCGAGCTCACCCGCGGCGGCGATGTCGAGCTCGCGGGTCTCGACGCTGGCCGGCAATTCGGCCGCGGCAAGCTGCGCCGCCGAGCGGTCGACGAGCGTCACGCGGTAGTCGCCGGTGGCGCTCAGCATCTCGGCGATGGTGGAGCCGATCTTCCCGGCGCCGACGACAACGATGTTCTTCATGATCAATTCCCCTGCAATCCCGATCCGTTCGATTTGGCGGAAATCATCGCAGCTTGCCTGTCGAAAAGAAGCGTGGAATCTGCCAATGTGCAGCTGAAGTTTACGCAATTTGCCGAAAGGTTTCGTCGAAATGCTCACGAAAGCCGAACAGGCCCTGCTTACGCTCCTGCGCGCCGACGCGCGGGCCTCCACCGCCGAGCTGGCGCGCCAGCTCGGCGTGTCGCGCACCACGGTGCAGAGCCGCATCGAGCGGCTGGAACAGCGCGGCGTCATCGCCGGCTATGGGGTCAGGCTGTCGCGCGACTATGAGCAGGGGCTGGTCAAGGCGCATGTGCTGCTGACCGTCACGCCGAAGCTCGCCGACAAGGTGGTGCGCAGCCTGGAGGCGATGCCGCCGGTGCGCACGGTGCATTCGGTGAGCGGCAATTTCGACATGATCGTCATCGTCGACGCGCCGTCGATCCGCGATCTCGACGCGCTGCTCGACAAGATCGGGGCGATGGACGGAGTGGAGCGGACCTCGTCGTCGATCATCCTGTCGACGAGGATCGACCGGTGAGCCCGGAGACGCAAACCCGCCCGTCCGGCGATAGGCCACCCCGGTTTACCGATTTGTAAGGGCCCGGCAAACCGCCAGTATAGTTGAGAAGGCACAGTCGCCCTCGAACAGCCGCGGCTAATATCGCTGCAGGCCGAAAGCCAGCCGCGTTCGAAGGGGGCCTTCCCAGATGTTGCGTTCCGGTGATCATCCTCACCCGGTCACGTGTGCCCGGACGCGGGCTCTCGCCCGTCGCATTGTCGCTTCGGCGCTCGCATACGTGCGTTCCGGAAACTAAGATGCAAGCCGTTCAGTCGTGGGCAGGCAGCGCAGCCGACAAGGCTTCCGCGGGGCCGGCGGGCTACCTCGAGACTTCCCCCGCTTCCCGGGCGATGTTGCTGATCGCGGCATTCCTAGCACTGCGGCTCGGGCTTGCCACGGTCATTCCCCTGTCGATCGACGAGGCTTACGCGGTGGTGGTGTCGCGCAGCCATTCGCTGTCCTATTTCGATCATCCGCCCCTGGGCTTCGCCCTCGCCCGCCTGATGGCGGACGTCACCGGCTGCGAATGCCGTTTCGCCGTCAGGCTTCCCTATGTGCTGCTGGGCTCGCTGTCGGCGCTGCTCCTGTTCGACCTGACCAGGCTGGCATACGGCGCCTCCGCCGCCTTCTGGGCTGTCGCCTGCTACAGCGTGGCACCGTTTTTTCTGATCTCGGCGGGGCACTTCGTCGTCCCGGACGGACCGCTCGACTTCTTCCTGCTCGCCAGCGCCTGGCTGGCGGCGCCGATGCTTCTCGGCGGCGAAACGCGGCATGGCCTGCCACGCTGGATCGCGGCCGGTCTGGCGCTTGGCCTGGCGCTGATGTCGAAATATCAGGCCGGCCTGTTCGCGATTTCGGCCTTTACGCTCCTGGCCGTCACGAAGTCCGGCCGCGCCCAGCTGCGCACGCCGGGGCCCTGGCTGGCGGCCGTCATCGCGGCCATCGGCCTCATACCGGTCTTGCTGTGGAACATGCGCCACAGCTGGATTTCCCTGGCGTTCCAGTCCGGCCGGGGCATGGCGACGGAAGGCCACCTGCTGCATCCGGCCAATCTGGGGCTCACCCTGCTCGGCCAGGTGGCCTATCTCTGGCCGACGGTCTGGCTGGTCGCCATGGCCTGCCTGTGGCGCGCGGCGCGGCCAGGCGCGGCGCCGGCCGATCGTCTGTTCCTGATGCTCGCGGCCCCTCAGGTGGTCTTCTTCGACGTGATCGCACTGCTCAGCGCCCATTCGCTTCCGCACTGGTCGATGAGCGGGTTCCTCTTCGCGTTTCCGCTCGCCGGCCAGTGGTGTCGCGATTTCTCGCGGCGCCATTCCGGCTGGCTCAACACATCCCTCGCGGTCCCGGCCATAACGGTTCCCTTGTTGGCGATCGGATTCGCCGTGCAGGCCAGGACCGGCGCCTTCACCCGGCCCTTCTTCGACCGGGCGCCGAAATTCGACATCAACTGGCAGATCGTCGACTGGTCGGCCCTGGCAGACAAGGCTGAAGGCAATCTGGGCGGGAATGCCTTCGTCGTGGCGTCGAACTGGATGCAGGCGGCGCGTATCGGCGCGGCGATCGGTCCCGGCTTTCCCATCCAGGTGCTGCCCGGCGATCCCCGCCATTTCCAGTTCATGGACGATCCCCGGCTGGAGAGCCGCGGCGAAGGTTTCCTTGTCGCGGCCCTGAATTCGGCGGACGAGGCCGCCAGCGAAAAGGGCTATCGCGACAGCCTCGCGGGTCTGTTCGTCGCGACCGGTCCGTCCAGGCATGTCGCGCAACGCGTCGCCGGATTTCCCGTCTTCGACATTCTGATACTGCCTATCAAACGAACGGACATGAC
>JAFKFE010001143.1 GCA_017308345.1 Alphaproteobacteria bacterium
CGACCTCTACGACCATCGCGACCCGGTGCTGGCGGCGGCGCTGCGGAAGGGCCTCGACGCCGACCGGATGGCTATGGGAGACGCGCTTGACGGCAAGACGATGAAACCGAAAGGCGGCCTCGACAACGCCGCCGGCATGCGGCAGTCGGCGCAAGGCGCGGCAAGGCTGATGGCGGCCGATGACGGGCCGCGCATCGCGGCGCTTGCCTTCGACGGCTGGGACACGCATGTCAACGAAGGCGGGGCCAGCGGTCGGCTCGCCAATCTGCTCGGCGGCCTCGACGGCGCCTTCGAGGAATTCGAGAAAGGGCTCGGCTCGCGCTGGAAGGACACGGCGGTCGTCGCGATCACCGAATTCGGCCGCACGGCGCGCATCAACGGCACGGTCGGCACCGACCACGGTACCGGCACCGTGGTGCTGCTCGCCGGCGGCGCGATAAAAGGCGGCCGCGTCATCGCCGACTGGCCCGGACTGAAGCCGGCTCAACTTTACGAACAGCGTGATCTGGCACCGACCAGCGATGTGCGGGCGGTGCTGAAGGGGCTGCTCGCGGACCAGTTCGGGCTCTCGGCGGCAATGCTCGGCGACAAGGTCTTTCCGGAGTCGGTGGCGGTGAGGCCGATGCGCGATCTCGTCGCATAGATAAGAGAGCGCCCGCGCCGTTTCCGGGGCGGGCGCTTTCTTCGCTCTCGAGCGATCATCAGCTCCAGAAACCGTGGTGCCAGCGGCCGTGATACCAGAAACCGGGGTGCCAATGGCGCACATGCATCGGGCGGATGATCACCCGGCCGTTTAGCACGCACCTGCCCCAGCGGTTCATGTGCCGGCCGGGACCGCAGCGCCAGCCGATGGTCTCGATCGGCAACTGCGAGGCACTCGGCTTGGCCATCGGCATAGCCTGCGAGCCGGCGCCGGACAAAACCAATGTACCGGCGGCCAAAGCGATGGGCAGAAAGTGTTTTGTGAACATGCGTCGTCTCCGTAACTCATCCCTACCACCGTGAAACGGAGGACAGGGCGGATTCCGTCGGAGCGGGGCCGATCACATTTTCGTTAGACAAGTTCGGCACACGGCGCCTCGCGGTTCGCATCATCATGCCTTCCGAAGCCACGCCGGCTAAATGACCAAACCCAACCATTGCCCGACATCGAATTGATCCATATCAACGAGCCATAATGTGTCCCGCACTAGGCTGGATAAGGCCGATGAATATCGATCGATGGAGATTGTTAAGCCGAAGGCCAGCTGAAAACAGGAGATCATGGCGATGATGATCCGCACGCTCTCAACCTTGGACTGCACGAAATTGCTGGCGGCAAACCGTACCGGCCATCTGGCATGCGTGAAGGACGGACAACCTTACGTCGTATGCTTCAACTACGCCTATGCCGACAGCCATCTCTATGCGTTCTCCCTGGAGGGTAAGAAGATCGACTGGATGCGGGCCAATCCCCATGTGTGCGCTCAGGTCGACGAGCATACGCAAGGACGCGGTTGGAGAAGCGTGATCGTCGACGGCCGCTACGAGGAACTGCCGGACCGGATCGGCCACAAGGTTCAGCGTGACCACGCGTGGTCGGTGCTGAGCAAGCACACCGACTGGTGGGAGCCCGGCGCGCTCAAGCCTGTCGCGCCTCCCACCTCGGACAGCATGCCGCATGTCTTTTTCCGGATCGTCGTCGATCAGATTTCGGGACGGGAGGCGATTGAATAGGCGATGTTCATGCGCCGGTGACGTCCGGCGCGGCGGCTCAAATGTCTACGAAACCGGGCCAAGCGTCGCCACTGTCTTCAGCGCGCCGTCCAGCATGTCGCCCTTTTCGTCCTTCAGCGCTGCCTCACGCAGGCGGCGGATCCAGTCGGCGGCGTCTTCGCGACCCTCGAGCATGGCAAGCGCCGACAGCACGCGGTCGAATTTCGACTGGGCGCGGGCATGGGTGTCGCTATAGCCCTTGATCAGCCGGCGGCAGTTCAGGATTTCGGTGGCCAGCGCATAGTCCTTGCGCGCAAGGCCGAGCGCAAGTTCGTACCAGCGCTCCAGATGCTCGACCTCTATCTTGTGGCGCAGCAGGCGGCGGCGCCAGCGGCGCAGGCCGCCGATGAACCACAGCATGGCGAAGCCGGCAAAACTGTCGGTACGGATGTGGCGGCCGCGATTGATGCGGCGGTCGAGGAAGGCGGCGAGTTTCGGGCGGCTTTCGATGTAGCTCCCCAGGCCCACCGGCAGCGTGCCGCAGAACTCCTCGATGCGCGGATGGAAGTATTCGGTGACCTGCAGCACCGAGCCCTCCTTGACGCCGACTTCCTTGCGCACCCGCCGGTCGCGGGTCGAACGCGTCTTCAGGTCGGCGACGCGGATCATGTCGTCATAGCACATGGCGTTGGCGAGATGTTTCGCCGCGGCGATCGACAAAGCATAGCCGCGCGCCGCATCGTCCAGCGCCACCGCCCTGCCCAGCCGGTCGAGGTACTCGCGGCCATAGGGGATGTCCTGATAGTCGACGACCTTTTTCAGGCCGCGTCCGGCCATATCGCGCAACGGCTCCGGCAGCGCCGCGACGCGGGCGGCGAGTTCCTGCCAGCCCTTCACCAGTGTTTCCGGTCCGCTGACCTTCGCAGTTGACGTGACTTCCGGCGCGGCAGGTTTCGCAACTGCCTTCTTGCCCGCCGGCGCGGCAGCGACGCCGCGCGCGCGATCATAGGCAGCGCCGAAGGCGGCGAGACTGGCTTTCACGCCACGGCCGCCGGCACCGATCGCCTGCTCGTAGCTCTCGCGGGTGAAGGGCAGCGCGTCGGAACCGGCCAGCGCGCCGAGCAGGCTGGCGGAGATCATCGTGCCGTTCTCGGCGGCGATCCTCTCCATGTCGAAGGCGATGAAGCGCTTGGCCGCCGCCTGCGCCGTTGCGTGCACCTTCTCCGACGAAGCGCGGCCATCGCCCGGCTCGATCTTTTCCGACACGGCGGCGATGCGGTGCGAGGAGGCGATCAGCGTCGTGCGCTCGGGCGTCACGAAACCCCTGATGATGGCGCGGCCAGCCTCCATCAGCTCGGCGGCGATCAGGATGTCGACATCGCCCTGCGACGGCGACAGCGCGAAGACCGGCAGCCGGCCGGTGTGGCGGGCCATCTCGATGTAATAGATCGTCGCGCCCGTGCGCTGGGCGACGCCGGCAACCGACGTCGACTGGGCGATGTAGCCGTTGCGCTCGGCGACGTCGGTGATCCAGTCGGCGAGCACGCCGCCGCCCTGGCCGCCGACGGCAAGCACGGCGAGCTTTATCACCGGCGAGTCGTCTGAGGCGCCCGTCTTCGGGCGCAGCGCTGCGCTGTGGTCAAGCATCGGCGAACATCAGGCGACGGCTCTCGCGGCGGCGCTGCAACAGGCCGATCACGGCGCGGCGCGCGCCTTCCAGGAAACGGTCCCAGCGACCGGGATTGTGGACGACGTCGGCGCGGTAGAAGGACGGGCACAGAACGGCCGCATCCGCCACCTCGCCGCAATTGCCGCAGCCGACGCAGTTCTGGTCGATCGCGGCGACCGGATCGTCGCGCAGCGGATCGTCGAGCGACTTCACCGACAGCGACGGGCAGCCGGACAGCCGCATGCAGGCATGGTCGCCGGTGCAGATATCCTCGTCGACGCCGAACTTCGGCTTCACGATACGCTCACCGCCCTTGATCGCCTTGTCGACCAGCGGCTTCTCGCGGCGCTGGCGGTTGAGCATGCATTCGGACGAGGCGACGATGACCTTCGGACCTTTCTCCTCGGTGGTCAGCGCGTCGCGCAGCGCGGCTCGCATCTTGCCGACATCATAGGTGCGGTCGATATGGCGCAGCCATTTGACACCCATGCCCTTCACCGCTTCGTCGATCGGATGCTTCGTCGACTTGGTGCGGTTGTTGGCCCGCGAGGACAGGATATCCTGGCCGCCGGTGGCCGCCGAATAGAAATTGTCGACGATGACGATGACGCCGTCATTCTTGTTGAAGACGGCGTTGCCGATCGAGGAGGTGAGACCGTTGTGCCAGAAGCCGCCGTCGCCGACGAAGGAGATCGAGCGGCGTTTCGCTTCCGGCGAATTGAAGGCGGAAGCCGAGGCCGGCCCGAGCCCATAGCCCATGGTGGTGGCGCCGAGCTCGAAGGGCGGCATGATCGAGAACAGATGGCAGCCGATATCGGAGGCGATATGGTGCTTGCCGAGTTCCTGCTCGACCAGCTTCGTCGCGGCGAAGATCGGCCGTTCCGGGCAGCCGACGCAGAAGCCCGGCGGACGTCCGGGAACGACATTGATGAGATCGGCGGTGTCGACGCCCTCGCCCAGCTTGTTCGGGGCGCGGACCTCGCCGGGCAGCAGATGCGGAGCGTTGGCGCGCAGGAAGGAGCCGATGCCGTCGAGCATGACCTGGCCGGTATATTCGCCGGCCATCGGCAGGTGCTCCTTGCCGACCAGCTTCGTGCCGCGGCCTGCCTTGTGCAGCATCGCGGCAAAGGCCTGCTCGATATAGTTGGGCTGGCCTTCCTCGACGACCAGAACCGCCTGCTTGCCTTCGCAGAAGGACAGGAATTCATCGTCGACCAGCGGATAGACGGCGTTCAGCACATAAAGCGGCACGTCGGTGTCGCCATAGGTGTCGGCAAGGCCGAGCCGCTGCAGCGCGCGGATGACGGAATTGTACATGCCGCCCTGCATGACGATGCCGACCGAGCCGTGATCCGGCCCGAAGAACTCGTTGATCTTGCGGCTCTTGATGAAATCGACCGCCGCCGGCCAGCGCTTGGCGACCTTCTCCTTCTCATGCAGGAAGGAGGCTGGCGGCAGTACGATGCGACCGGTGTCGCGGCGCGGCGCGGCAAGCGCGTCGGCGACCGACATTGGCGGACGCTTGTTGTCCTTGGCGGTGAAGTGGCCGTGGACGTGGCAGCAGCGGATGCGCACCTGCAGCATGACCGGCGTGTTCGAGACCTCGGACAGTTCGAAGCCGTCCTCCACCGCCTTGACGATGGAGGGCAGGTTCGGGCGCGGATCGAGCAGCCAGACCTGGCTTTTCATGGCGAAGGCGTGGCTGCGCTCCTGCATGATGGAAGAGCCCTCGCCATAGTCCTCGCCGACGATGATCAGCGCGCCGCCG
>JAFKFE010001144.1 GCA_017308345.1 Alphaproteobacteria bacterium
GGCCGTAGAAAGCGCCCTCGCCCGGATTGATCGAGGTCTTGATGCGGTTGCCGGAGCGCGTGCGGATCGTCTCCAGCACGTTGCTCATGATCGCCTCGGCATGGTCCCAAGCCTCGTCGGTGCCGACGCGCTTGTCCGGCCGGGTCGACAGCTTCACGCTGACCTCGTCGAAGCCGAAATCGGCATAGGTCGACAGGATCAGGTCGTTGATGCGCAGGCATTCGGCCGCGAGCTGCTCCTCGGTGCAGAAGATATGCGCGTCGTCCTGCGTGAAGCCGCGCACGCGCATCAGCCCGTGCAGCGCGCCCGACGGCTCGTAGCGATGCACATTGCCGAACTCCGCAAGCTTGACGGGCAGTTCGCGGTAGGACTTCAACCCATGCTTAAAGATCTGCACATGGCCGGGACAGTTCATCGGCTTCAGCGCGAAGACGCGGTCGTCGTCGGTCTCGTCACCGGCGACCGTGACCTTGAACATCGCGTCGCGATACCAGCCCCAGTGCCCCGACGTCTCCCACAGGCTCTTGTCCAGCACCTGCGGCGCGTTGACCTCCTGGTAGCCGTGCTCGTCGAGGCGGCGGCGCATATAGTTGATCAGGTTCTGCACCATCTTCCAGCCCTTGGCGTGCCAGAAGACGACGCCCGGCCCCTCTTCCTGGAAATGGAACAGATCCATCTCGCGGCCGAGCTTGCGGTGGTCGCGCTTCTCGGCCTCTTCCAGCAGGGTCTGGTAGGCGTCGAGCTGGGCCTGATCGGCAAAGGCCGTGCCGTAGATGCGCGTCAGCATCGGGTTGTTGGAATCGCCGCGCCAATAGGCGCCCGCCACCTTCATCAGCTTGAAGGCGTGGCCGATCTGCCCGGTCGAGGCCATGTGCGGACCGCGGCAGAGGTCGAACCAGTCGCCCTGCGCGTAGATCTTGATGTCCTGGTCTTCCGGAATGGCGTCGATCAGCTCGACCTTGTAGCGCTCGCCCTTGTCGGCGAAGACCTTCTTCGCCCTCTCGCGCGACCAGACTTCCTTGGTGAACGGCTTGTTGCGGGCGATGATCTCGCGCATCTTCTTTTCAATCACCGGGAAATCGTCCGGCGTGAACGGCGCGTTGCGCGCGAAGTCGTAGTAGAACCCGTTCTCGATCACCGGACCGATGGTCACCTGCGTTCCCGGCCACAGCTCCTGCACGGCCTCGGCCAGCACATGCGCCGTATCATGGCGGATGAGTTCCAGCGCGCGCGGATCCTCGCGGGTGATGATCTCGACCTTGCCGGACTGGCCGAGCGGATCGGAAAGATCGCGCACGGCGCCGTCGAGGCTGTAGGCGACAGCCTTCTTGGCGAGCGACTTGGAGATCGATTCGGCAAGACCCGCGCCGGTCAGCGCCGCGTCGTAATCGCGGATCGAACCATCGGGAAATGTCAGGGAAACGGAATGCGGCATCAGGGTTCTCCTATCCAGTCCCGCAAACGAGCGCGGGTGGTGAAACGCTTGCCGCGGGATGCGTTGCGGCTTGCGGAGGGTTAGCCGGAGGCGTCCGGCAGCGGCGCGGTTTTAGAGGCAGCGCCGCGTCAGGTAAAGAGCGGCCCGTCGGGAAATGTCGCCAGCGATGTCGCAGGCCGGTCGCGAAGGCTTGTGAAAAATGCGCGACGCAGCTTGTATGGCGGCATGGAAGACGCATCCCCCAGCCGAACCGCCCTGCGCGTCGCGCGCCTGAGGGCTCTTCATCAGTTTTCACCGCAGGCAGCGCTGTTTCGCGATCCTTATGCGAGCGCAATCCTGGGCAATGCCGCGCCCGGGGCGCAGGAACTGCAGCAGGAGGACGAACACGGCCGTCGCATGCGCTTGTTCGTGGCGTTACGCGCCCGCCTCGCCGAGGATTGGCTGGAAGCGGCGGTGCGAGGCGGCATCCGCCAGGTCGTTGTGCTCGGCGCGGGCCTGGACACATTTTCGCTGCGCAACCCATATCCGAACGTCACGGTCTTCGAGGTCGATCATCCGGCCACACAGGCCTGGAAACGCCAACGCATCGCCGAGGCCGGTCTTGCCGAACTGGCCGGCGTCACTTTCGTGCCGGTCAATTTCGAACGCCAGAGTCTATCCGGGGAACTGGCGGCGGCGGGTTTGAAGTCAACCGAACCAGCCTTCTTCATCTGGCTGGGTGTCGTGCCCTATCTGACGCGCGACGCGATTTTTGCGACACTTGCCTATATCGCCCGCGCCCCTGGCTCGGAGGTGGTCTTCGACTACAGCGAACCGTCCGAGAACCGCGACGAGGCGGGTCGGGCAACCCTTGCCTTTTATGCGACGCGCGTCGCGGCCCTCGGCGAGCCTTGGATCAGTTTCTTCGATCCCGCTGATTTGGCGAAGTCCCTCACCGATCTCGGCTTCGACGAAATCGAGGACCTCGAGAGCGGCGAGATCGCCGCCCGTTTCGCCAGGTCTCCCGCCACCGCCCGAAGCAATTCCGGCGGGCACATCCTGCGCGCCCGCCGCAGCGTTCAAGGCATTCCAAGAAAAGTGTGAGCGGTTGGGTTCGGCGGTTTCGCGATAGCCTTCCGTCCGGAACTGCGTAAAAACAAAGAGATAGAACCTACTTCACCAGTTGCGGCAGATCCTTCAGGAACGCGGCACGCGTCGCGAGACCCTTCGGCTCGCCAGTACGCTTCGTATCGACAACCAGCCGTGCAAAAACGATGCGCCGTCCGCCCTTCTCGGCCCAGCCGACGAACCAGCCGAGCGAGCGCTTGCCGTCCTGGCCAAGCCTGGTGCTGCCGGTCTTGCCTTGCACCGTCCAGTCCCCTGCAGTGAAGGTCGGCAGGATCGCCTTCGTCATCTCATGCGCCTTCGCCGACACCGGCATCTTGCCGGCAAGCAATTGGCGCAGGAAAGCCGTCTGCTCGACCGGCGATATCTCGAGCGAGGAATTGATCCAGGATTGCTTCAGCCCATTCTCCTTGCCGGCATCGCCGGAGACATCCTCGTTGCCATAGCCGAATTTCGAGACGTAGCCGGCAAACTTCTCGGCGCCGAGCCGCCGCGTGATCTCGCGCGAATACCAGACGATGGAATCGCGCTCCCAGATCGTCGGATCGACGGTCTTCTGGTCGCGCTTCGCCGCCTTGAACTCCGGCTTGTACTCCCAGGCCGGCATGTGCTGGTCGCTCAGGATTCCGGCATCGTAGCCGATCAGCGCCAGCGGCACCTTGAAGGTGGAAGCCGGGCTCACGCGCTTGTCGCAGACGCCGTCCTGGTGAAGCGTTTCGCCGCTTTGCCAATCCTGGATCAACGTGCAGTGGATATCCTCGAGCGGCGCCGATTGCGCCCGCACCGGCAAGCCGAGCATCCAGGCCAGAATGAAAAGGACGATGGCAAAAATGAAGGGATAGCGGTCCATCTGGCGCATGGCGAAGTCACTCCTGAACGGGATTGCAGGCAGCGGCTTAGCGAGGCGACTTGTCTCGATTTTGTCTCAAATTGGCAATGTTTGTGCAGCTTCGCGTTAACCCTACCGGACGGTTAAGATCCAACGCTCGGATCGCGCGGCAATCAGATTTCGGCCTCGCCGCGTTTCTTGCCGACCCGCCAGTATCGCCAGGGCATGAACCAGACATAGCGCGCCGCCAGCGTCTCCGGCACACGGTCGATGCCATGCGTTCCGAACGGCCCGCAGCGCAGGACCCGGAACAGCCCCATCCACACGCCGGCCCACAGGCCGTGGCGGGCGATCGCCTCATGCGCATATTCGGAGCAGGTCGGCAGATGCCGGCAGCTGTTGCCGACGAAGCCCGAAAGCGTCAGCTGATAGAGGCGCACGAGCGACGTGCCCAGGATGCGCCCGGGCGTCTTGCGCCAAGGCCCCGGCCAGTTGCGCCCGCGCTGGACCGGCCGGACGCCGTGTGTATGCCCGGATTGGTCGCCCATCGCTCCGCAGCCTGTTTCACTACGCGATAGATGTGGGCTTCGGCGCTGAAACGCAATGCCCTCAAGCCCTGGAGCGCCGGACGGAGTGGCTGCCGGTCCATGGACGATGGTGAGAGGGAATATCGCGGCAGTCATGATGGCCGCCGCGCACGACTTCGCCGTGCCATTGGAAGGTCGCTATGCGTATCACGTCGCTGAAAATAGCCAGGAACTCATTCATGGCAGGTCTCCTTTGAAACGGATTAGACTGCCGCTGGCCTTCGTCCTCAAACGAGTATAATTTCCACTTCGGATAACTTGAGGTTATGCGACATGAAGCGGAGCCGCCTGCCGCTGACGGCATTGAGAAGCTTCGAGACGGCTGGCCGGCATCTGAGCTTCAGCCGGGCGGCCGGGGAGCTTTACGTTTCGCAGGCCGCGATCAGCCGGCAGGTCCGCGAGCTCGAGACCTTTCTGGGCCAACCTCTGTTTGTCCGCCTTCATCGCCGCGTCGAACTGACGGACGCGGGGCATAGGCTGCTTGGCCAGTTGGTGAGAAGCTTCGACGACATCGACCGGGTGCTTTCGGAACTCGCGGCTTCGCCGGCGCAAGCCGTCGTCCGCGTCAGCGTTGAACCGTCGCTTGCCGCCATATGGCTGGTGCCGCGGCTCAATCGCTTTCGCCAGCTTCGGCCCGATATCGACGTGTCCCTGGAAGTCGATCCACGGCCGATCGAGTTCCGCAGCGATCAGCCCGAACTCGCCCTGCGTTTCAGCGCGCACGCCACCTCATGGCCGCGCAGCGAGGCCGAGCGCCTGGCCTCGACCGTCGATTCACCAGTCCTGTCGCCGGGATTGCTGGCATCGGGCCCTCCCCTGGAAAAGCCGATCGACCTTCGCCACTACACGCTGCTGCACGAGGAAAACCGCCAGGGTTGGGCACGCTGGTTCCAGGCGGCCGGCGTGCCCGCCGATGCGGTCCCCGCGCGTGGCCCGATGCTGGCCGACGTCTCGCTCTCGAAGCAGGCCGCGCTGCTCGGCCATGGCGTGGCGCTCGGCGATCTCCTGCAGGTCGGCGAGGAGCTTGCGTCGGGCACATTGATCAAGCCATTCGATATCGATGTCGCTTCCGGCGCCTACTGGCTGGTGGCCAGGAGCTTGAAGGATTTGCCGGAACCGTCGAAAGCCTTTGCCGACTGGGTGAGGAGCGAATTTGCCGGGAACAGGG
>JAFKFE010001145.1 GCA_017308345.1 Alphaproteobacteria bacterium
CACAGTCGGAGACCACGCCCTTCCATCCCCGCTCCCCCTATGCGGTGGCGAAGGTCTACGGCCACTGGATCACCGTCAACTATCGCGAGAGCTTCGGCCTGCACGCTTCGAGCGGCATCCTGTTCAACCATGAATCGCCGCTTCGCGGCATCGAATTCGTCACGCGCAAGGTCACGGACGCTGTCGCGCGCATCAAGATGGGCCTGGCAAGGGAGCTGCGGCTGGGCAACATCGACGCCAGGCGCGACTGGGGCCACTCCAAGGACTATGTCCGGGCCATGTGGCTGATGCTGCAGCAGGATCAGCCCGACGACTATGTGGTCGCCACCGGCAGGACGACGACGGTGCGCGACATGTGCAGGATCGCGTTCGAGCATGTCGGGTTGAAGATGGACGACCATCTGGTCATCGACCCCGATCTGTTCAGGCCGGCGGAAGTCGAAATCCTGCTCGGCAATCCGGCCAAGGCAAAGGCAAAGCTCGGATGGGAGGCGACGATCTCCCTGGAAGAGATGATCCGCGAAATGGTGGACGCCGATCTCGCGCGCCACTCGGCCGCCGCGAGTTGAAAGGAAGCTATTGCATTTTACGTCGATGACTTGACGGACCGCGTTATGCCACCCATCCGCTCAGGGACAATGTGTCGTGGTCAGTGAGGCCGGCATGCGAGTTCTGATAACCGGCGCCAACGGTTTCGTCGGCCCCTATGTGCGCCATGCGCTGCGCAGGATTTGCGGCGACGACGCTGTCGTTGTCGCAACCTCCAAGGATGGTGGTCCGCATCCCGCCTTCGGCGAGGTCGAGGCACTGGACGTGACCGACACGGCCGCGGTCCATGAGGCCATTGCCCGTCATCGGCCCACCCATGTCGTCCACCTGGCGGCGGTCGCGGCCCTGGATGCCGCCCAGGCCGATCCCCGGAACACGTGGCGCATTCATGTGGACGGCGCGCTCAACGTGGCCAACGCCATCATCGACGAGACGCCTGACTGCTGGCTGGTTCATGTCGGATCCGGCCTGGTCTATGGCGAAAGCGCGAAGGACGGACGGCCGCTCGACGAAAGCGCGCTGCTTGCTCCGATCGACGACTACGCCGTGACCAAGGCCGCGGCCGACCTCGCGCTCGGCGCGCTTTCATACCAGGGCTTGAAATGTGTCCGGATGCGTCCGTTCAATCATACGGGACCGGGTCAGACCGAGGCATTCGCGGTGCCGGCCTTCGCGATGCAGATCGCGCGGATCGAAGCGGGCCTGGCCGCGCCAGTCATCCGCGTCGGCAATCTCGACGCAAGGCGCGATTTCCTGGACGCGCGCGACGTCGCCGATGCCTATGCGCGTGTGGTCCTCCACAGCAGCGAGCTTGCGCCGAACACCATTTTCAATGTCGCGTCCGGCCTCTCCTGGCGGATGAGAGACATCCTCGACCTGCTGTTGGCCAGAAGCAGCGCCAGGATCGCCACCGAGCAGGATCCCTTGCGCCTGCGGCCGAGCGACCTGCCCTGCATCGTCGGCGATGCGACCCGCGCCCGGACCCTGCTCGGCTGGACGCCCGAGCATTCCTTCGAGGATACGCTTTCGGCCGTTCTGGAGGATTGTCGCGCTCGAGTGTCCCAGGCTTGAGCAAGGATGCATCGCCCTCCAAAAGCTTGAACTGAACGGCCGCAAGAGCGGGCAGTTGCCCGGCGTGTGTGGGCTTACCGCACATCGTCGGCAATCGTGCGACGAACTGGGTATCGCTGGCGCTTTTAGTTGGTCTCCCGGCATTGAGCTTTGCTTCGCCTCGTCCTATAAGGCCGCGCGCAGCGGGCATGCCCCGCCTGCTGGGGCGTCGCCAAGCGGTAAGGCATCGGTTTTTGGTACCGACATTCCCAGGTTCGAATCCTGGCGCCCCAGCCAGCCCCAAAGGGGTCCGTTCCGGACACATAGGTAACAGCTTGTACGCAAGACATGGCTGACCGGCTCCGACCCGGGCCTTACCCGGCGCAGCATCGGCCTCGTTCAAGCGCGTTGCGTGGCGATCTGCCTCGGAACCAGGAACCTGGCCGCGAGGGCGCAGAGCAAGACGGTGAACATCAGGATCAGCGCCACCAGCGCGTTGATGTCCGGCGAGAAACCGAGCCGCATCATTGCCCACAGGCGCACCGGCAGCGTCGTCTGGGTGCCGGTGACCAGAATGGTGATCATGGTCTCGTCGAACGACAGCGCGAAAGCCAGGATGGCGCCGCCGACCATCGCGCTCGACAGGTTTGGCAGGATGATGCGCCAGAACGTCTGCCATTTGGTCGCGCCGAGATCATAGGAGGCCTCGACCAGCGTGCGGCTCATCGACTGCAGGCGCGTCAGCACCGTGCGGTAGACGATCGCAAGCACGAAGGCGGTGTGGCCGATGACGACGGTGAGCAGCGAGCGCTCGAGGCCGATCTCGCGGAAGAAGATCAGCAACGCAAGGCCGCTGATGATGGGCGGCATCAGGAACGGCAGGAAGATGATGAACTGCAGCGCCGAGCGGCCGGCGCGGCGGCCATGGTAATAGAGGGCAAGCAGCGTGCCGCCGACCACCGAGAGCACGACCGTGCAGAAGCCGACGACGAGCGTGGTGCGGAGGGCGGAGAGGATTTCGTCGTTTCCAGCCAATGCGACATAGGTCTCGACGGTCGGTGACGACCAGTCGACCTCGCCGCGCGCCACCGGAAAGAAAGACGACACGATCGGCACGAAAAGCGGGCTGTAGAGCAGCACCGCGACCAGGACAGTTGTCGCGGCGAGAAGGATCGTGGACAGGCGCGGCGGGGCGATCAAAGCGAGGCCCCCCGATTGCGCCCGAAGCGCTCGCCGAGAAGGATGGCGACGATGACGACGACGGCCAGCGCCACCGACAGGGCGGCGCCGAACGGCCAGTTATAGGCGGTGCCGAACTGGCTGTAGAGGATGCGGCCGAAGGTGAAGCCGCTGATCCCGCCGACCATCTGCGGGGTCAGGAAATCGCCGATCGCCAGCACGAAGACGAAGCTCGCCGCCGAGGCGACGCCGGGCAGCGACAGCGGCAAAGTGATGCGCAGGAAGGTCTGCAGGCTGCTTGCGCCGAGATCGTCGGAGGCGCGCAGCAGCACCTGCGGGATGCGCTCCAGCGCCAGGAAGATCGGCAGGATCGCGAAGGGGATCAGGAGCAGCGTCAGCGTGAGCAGGATGGCGTTCATGTTGAAGACGAAGAGCGTCGACGGCTCGGACAGAATGCCAAGCCCCACCAGCGCCTTGTTGAGAAAACCATTGAGGCCGAGGATGCTGCGGATGGCGTAGATCTTGATGACGTAGCTCATCAGGAGCGGCACCATGAGCAGCATCAGCAGGGCGTAGCGCCAGCGGCCGCGCAGCGTGGTCAGGAAATAGGCCGCCGGATAGGCGAGCAGGATGGAGATCGCCGCCACCGAGAGGCAGAGCACGATCGTGCGCCAGAATACCGGAAGGAAAACCGGGTCGGTGAAGAAGCGAACATAATTGGCGAGCGTCGGCGCGTAGACGATCTGGCCCTGGTCGACGCTGAAGAAGCTGTAGACGAGGAAGATCGCCAGCGGCGCCAGGACGAACATCACCGGCAGCGCAAAGGCGAGCACGGTGACCAGCGGCGACCAGCGGATGGCGGCGGGACGCGCCAGGCCAGAGCTGCTCATGCCAGCACCAGATGGCCTTCATGCGGCGCGAAGGAAAGCGCCACTGTCTCGCCGGCCCTCAGGGCGCTGCCCTCCACCCTGCTCGGAAACCGCAGCCTCAGGCGTTGCGCGGCGTCGCCGCCGGCCGTGATGGTGACGACCGTCGAGGAACCGGCAAAGGCGACATCGGCGACAGCGCCGGAAAGACGATTTTCGGCATCGCCGTCGCCGGCAAGGCGCAGCGCTTCGGGGCGGAAGGTGGCGAAGCCGCGGGCGCCGGTGGCAGCGGCCTTGAGATGCGGCTGGCCAGCGACCGAACAGACCAGCCGGCCAAGCGCCGTCTCGATCGCGCGGAACTCGCCCCGCGTCTCGCCGAGCGAGCCCGCCACGAGATTGTTCTCGCCGAAGAACCGCGCCACGAACTCGCAGTTCGGCCTGTAGTAAAGCTCGTGCGGGCTGCCGAGCTGGCGGATATGGCCGGCCTGCATGACGCAGATCCGATCGGCCATGCCGATGGCTTCCTCCTGGTCGTGGGTCACGAACAGGAACGTGGTCTTGACCTCGCGCTGGATGGATTTCAGGAACTCCTGCATCTGCCGGCGCAGTTCGAGGTCGAGAGCCGCGAGCGGCTCGTCGAGCAGGACGAGCCGGGGCTGACAGATCAGGGCGCGGGCCAGCGCCACGCGCTGACGCTGGCCGCCGGAAAGCTGGGCCGGAAAGCGGCCGGCGAAACGCCCGAGCTGGACCAGTTCCAGGGCTTGCGCGACCCGGCGCGCTATCTCCTTGCGCGGCACATGGCGGACCGACAGGCCGTAGCCGACATTGCCGGCGACGGTGAGATGCGGGAACAGGGCGTAGTCCTGGAACACGGTGTTGAACGGCCGCCGGTTGATCGGCATGCCGCTGATGTCCTGGCCATCCAGCCGTATTTCGCCCGCCGTGAGCGGCTCCAGACCGCCGATGAGCCTGAGCACCGTGGTCTTGCCCGAACCGGACGGCCCCAGCACGGTGAGGAACTCTCCGTCCCGGATTGAAAGGTCGACGCCGTGCAGCACGGGAACCGTGCCGTAGGATTTCGAGACGGAGCGCAGCGTGAGCAGGTCACTGGTCTGGTTCATGGCCTACTTTCAAGAATGGCGTGTCGGCGGTCCGGAAGGGTCCGGACCGCCAGATACCTCAAGTGTAGCGGGATCGGCTCAGGGCGTCGCCTTGATCTCGTTCCAAAGGTCGGAGCGCTTCAGCGGATCCTCGACATTGTTGAGCCAGACCAGCTTGTCGTTGCTGCCGGCGCTGCCTGACTCGACCACGGTGTTGCCGAAGCCGGTCCGCTCGGACAGCGCGCCGCTCACCTTCTTGCTCAGCATGAAGTTGATCCATTTCTCGGCCGCGTCCTTGTCGCGAACGCCCTTCGAGATGACCCAGTTGTCGAGCCAGGCGAGCGCGCCCTCGCTCGGATTGATGTAGGCGACATGGG
>JAFKFE010001146.1 GCA_017308345.1 Alphaproteobacteria bacterium
CGCGGAAACACCGAGACCGCGTCGAGCATCGAGCGGGCGCCCGGCGACAATTTTTCGGCGCGCGCCAGCACGGCGTCACGCACGCTGGCCGGCAACGCGCCATCGGCTTCGGCGGCGAGCAGTTCGGTGACGAAGAAGGCGTTGCCGGCGCTCGCCCGGTAGATGGCGGCGCCGTCGCGCTCGGCGGCCGTGGCCAGCGACAGCACCGCGCTTTCGCTGAGCAGCGGCACTTCGATGCGCTGGATATTGCCGGCCGGAATCTCGCCGAGCGCTCGCCGAACCCGCATCTGGCCCTCGCTGCGGTCGGTCCGCGCGGTGATCACGAGCAGGATATGGGTGTTCGCGATACGCCGGCCGAGGAAGCGCACGAAGTCGAGCGTCGCGTCATCGGCCCAATGCAGGTCTTCGATGACGAGCACGCTCGGGCTCTTCGCCTCGAAGGCATCGAGCGCCTCGGAAAACAGCGGCAGCCGCTGCACCTGGCGGTCTTCGAACGCCCGCGGCAGTTCCCACTGCGCCTCGCGGGCCAGATCGTAGAGCGGCCCCAGCGGATCGGGAATGGACAGGTCCTCGCAGGCGCTGCGCAGCACGGTCAGGCCCTTATCCAGCCGGCTCGCGAACGCCTCGACCAGCGCCGTCTTGCCGGCGCCGGCTTCACCGGTCAGCGCCGCCACACGGCCGTGGCCTTGCACGGTTCCGGCCAGCGCGGCCTCCAGTTGCTTCAGTTGCGTCTGCCTTTCCAGAAGCATCGTCACTCTCGCGAATGGGGAATCGTTGGCGCGGCGGATGCCGCTGGATAGTCGGTACGAACGGATGGAAATGAAAGGTGCCGATGCGCGCCTTTCGTGAAGGTGATTTCTGCTGGGTCGCGCTTGAACCGAGCGCAAATCACCAACGAAAGGAAAACGATCGTGCCTCGCTACCTTGTTGAACGCACCTTCCCGGAAGGCCTGAACGTGCCGATGAACGATGCCGGCGCCACGGCCATGAGCGGCGTCATCGCCCGCAATGCCGAAAAAGGCGTGACCTGGGTGCAGTCCTTCGTCTCGCCCGACAAGTCGAAGAGTTTCTGCATCTATGATGGACCCTCGCCGGAGGCGATCCGCAGCACGGCGCAGAAGAATTCGCTTCCCGTCGACAAGATCACGGAGGTGCGGGTCCTCGACCCCTACTTTTATCGCTGACCGGACAGATCGTGTCGGGCAGACCACATCCGTCGCCGGCGGACCTGACGCCGTGCCGGATAGCGAGAGTGTATCCGCCGCGGCGGATACGGCTTCGCCCCGGCGCGGCTACATGCGACGGGCCCTGTCGGCGCTGCTTTCGCCTTTGCGAAACCGGCGCCGTCTTATGCCGCCGCGGGACGATTACCTGAGACGCGACATCGGCCTCAATGAGCGGGAAAACCCGCGCGAATACTGGGACTATTGGTGGCATCACGGCTGATCCCGCCCGGAGCAATTCGAGGAAGGGCGGGATCGGCGGCCATC
Source organism: Alphaproteobacteria bacterium (assembly GCA_017308345.1). Taxonomy (GTDB): domain Bacteria; phylum Pseudomonadota; class Alphaproteobacteria; order Rhizobiales; family Rhizobiaceae; genus Mesorhizobium. The sequence goes on from JAFKFE010001146.1 coordinate 1,491, forward strand.
CCCTTACCGACGGGCGCCGCGAGCATCTGGAATTGGCCTTGACCGGTCGACCCACCGCTTGCGCGCCTCAACCGAAAATGGAGAGAGAAATGAGCATTCAGACCTTGACCGGATGCGTTGTCGGCGCCTCTGCCGCGATCACCCTGCTGATGGCGGGCGCCGCCACGGCGGAAGCCCTCAATCCGCTCGCCGAAAAGGTGCGGGCGCTCGACAGCCGCTTCGAGGACGTCGCGGTGGCGAAGGCCGAAGGCTACGCGCCGATTCCCTGCGCCAGCGGCCTCACAGGCGGCGCCATGGGCATCCACTATGTCAACGCCGCCTATCTGAAGGACGACGCCGTCGATGTCGCCAAGCCCGAGGCGGTGATGTACGAGCCGATGGCCGACGGCACGCTGAAGCTGATCGCGGTCGAATACATCACCGCGAAGGGCCCGGCCTCGCTCGAAGGGCATCTGTTCAACTTCAACACCGCGCCCAACCGCTACGGCCTCGGCCCCTTCTACGAATTGCATGTCTGGGCCTGGAAGCAGAACCCCACCGGCGCCTTCGCCGACATGAACCCCAACGTGTCGTGCGACGCGATGAAGGGGATGTAGCCCTCTTTGTGGAACATCGGACATCGGGCCACGCCCGGTGTCCCACCTTCCCCCTGGCGGGGGAGAGGCGAGCGAAGCACCGGCCGGCTCCCCTTGCCTTCGGGCAATCCCCGGCGCTCGCTCGCCTCAGCAATCGCTACCAGGGGACATGCACCCTACCCAACCGTTTCTTAAGGTGTTTCGGATAGACCGGAACCCTGGAAAAAGGCGGAAAACGGAGAGTTTGGGTGCGCTTTTCCGCGGCAACGACTGCCGGGCGGTTCCTGCCGCAGCGCTGGGCGCTGCGCATGCGTCCGCTGCTTGGCCGCATCGATGCCGTCCTCTTCACCGCCGACGAGCGCGGCGAAGCCGGGCGCATGTCGCTGATCGCCTTTTCCATCCGCATTGTCAGCGCCGTCATCGCCTTCGTCAGCCAGGTGCTGATGGCGCGCTGGATGGGTTCGTTCGAATACGGTATTTCGGTGCTGGTGTGGGTGACGATGGTCATCGTCGGCAACCTCGCCTGCCTCGGCTTCCACACCTCGGTCATCCGTTTCATCCCGGAATATCGCGAGCGCGGCATGATGGCCGAGCTGCGCGGCATCGTGCTGGCCAGCCGCCTCTTCGTGCTCGTCGCCTCGACGCTCATCGCGGGCCTGGGCGCGCTCGGCGTGTGGCTCGCCTCGGACTGGATCGAGAGCTATTACGTCATCCCTTTCATCCTCGGCGTCATCTGCCTGCCGATGATCGCGCTCGGCGATCTCCTGCAAGGCCTGGCGCGCGCCAACTCGTGGGCGCTGCTGGCGCTGTCGCCCACCTATCTGGTGCGGCCGGTGCTGATCCTGGCGTTCATGGCGCTGATGCTGGCGATGCACTATGTGCCCGACGCCAAGACCGCGATCTTCGCCTCGATCGCCGCCACCTATGTCACGACGCTCGGCCAGTTGATGGCCGTCACCTCGCGCATGGACAGGAAGATACCGGCCGGGCCCAAGGCGGTGCATTTCGGCCATTGGATCCTCGTCTCGCTGCCGATCTTCCTGGTCGAGAGCTTCTTCTTCCTGCTGACCAACGCCGATGTGCTGATGGTCGGCGCCTACCTCCCGCCCAACGACGTCGCCGTCTATTTCGCCACGGTGAAGACGCTGGCGCTGGTGCATTTCGTCTATTTCGCGGTCAAGGCCGGCGTCGCCCAGCGCTACGCGCAATTCACCCATGGCGAGCCGGACAGGCTCGCCGCCTTCGCCCGCGAGACCGTGTCCTGGACCTTCTGGCCCTCATTGCTGATGGCGGTGCTGGTGCTGGCGCTGGGCGAGCCGATGCTGGTGCTGTTCGGTCCCGAATTCACCGCCGGCTACCCGCTGCTGTTCCTGCTGGTGCTGGGCGTGGTGGCGCGCGCCGCCGTCGGCCCTTGTGAAAGCCTGCTCACCATGAGCGGCAACCAGAACATCTGCGCCGCCGTCTATGCCATGACGCTTGCGCTCAACATCGGCCTCAATGTGATGCTGATCCCGCTGTTCGGCCTCTGGGGCGCGGCGACCGCCACCAGCCTCGCCATGGTCTTCGAGGCTAGCGCGCTGTCCTTCACCGTCTGGCGCAAGCTCGGCATCGTGATGGTCATCTTCGTGCCCGCAAAAAAGGAAGTCGCCTGATGGCCGCCGTTCCGTTGCTTGAAGAGACCAGCGGCGGCCCCGCCGGCGCCATGGTTTCCAACCTTGCCGGCCTGGCGCGCGAGGTCGACCCCGCCCATGTCGAGCTCTTCGCCAGCAACAGGCCGGAACGCAAGCTCGCCATCTATCCGGCCTCGGCCGGCTTCGACCTCGTCGAGGAGCTCGATTTCCTCTGCGCCCGCACGATCGAGCCCAACGTCTTCTTCAACCCGCGCTTCCTGGCGCCGGCGATGCCCCGGCTGGAAGACCGCGAGGTGCGGCTGGCCGTCATCCGCGACGGCGACGAGTACCGCAACCGGCTGCGGCTTCTGGTGCCCTTCTCGGTCGAGCGTCCGGCCATCCCGCTCGGCGTCCCGGTGATGCGCACATGGTCGAGCCCCTTCGGCCCGCTCGGCACGCCGCTGGTCGACCGCGACGATCCGGTCGGCGTCATCGAGGATTTCTTCTCCATGCTGTCGAGGCCGCATCTCAAGCTGCCCAAGGTCTTCGTGCTGCCCGACATGCGACTCGACGGTCCGGTGGCGAGCCTGCTCACTTCCTTCGCCGACAGCCGCGGCCTGACCATGGTGACCACCGGCAAGGTCGAGCGTCCGGTGCTTGAAAGCACCGCCGACGGCGAGGCCTATCTCAAGGCATCGCTTCGTTCGCACCACTACCGCGAATTCCGCCGGCTGAAGCGGCGCCTTGCCGATCTCGGCAGGCTCGAGCACATCGTGGCGCGCGGGCCGGACGAGATCCGCCACGCCATCGAAAGCTTCCTGACGCTGGAGGCCGCCGGCTGGAAGGGCCGCGAGCGCACCGCCATGGCGATCGACCGCTACCGCGCCGCCTTCGCCCGCGAGGCGGTTCACCGGCTGGCCGAGCAGGACATGTGCCGCATCCATCTCTTGACGCTTGACGGCCGCGCCATCGCCTGCCTGATCGTCTTCGTCGAGGCCGGCGTCGCCTACACCTGGAAGACGGCTTATGACGAAACGCTCGCCGCCTATTCGCCTGGCACGCTGCTGATGATCGAGGTGACCAAGCAGCATCTCGAGGATCCCAACATCGTCATGACGGATTCCTGCGCGGTTCCGGACCATCCGGTGATGAGCCGCCTGTGGGCGGAGCGCAAGCCGATGGGTACGCTGGTGATCGGGCTGACGCCGGACGCCGACCGGCTGGCCCGGCAGGCGGCCTCGCAGTTGCATCTCTACCGCGAGACCCGCAACATGGCGCGCATCCTGCGCAACCGCATGCGGAGCCTGCTGAAGCGTCGCTAGGCAATCCCAGGAAGAGTGTGCCAGCATATGGTTGTCGAGATCGGAAGAAACGCGCTGCGGCGCATCTTGGCTGGTGCCGGCCTGCTGTTGTTCTTGCAGGCGGCGGACCCCGCCAGCGCTTCGGTCTTCCTGGAAGACCAGACCTGGACCGAGTTGCGCGACCTCGTCGCGGCGGGAACGACCACGATCATCGTTCCGATCGGCGGCACCGAGCAGAGCGGCCCGGCGATGGCGCTGGGCAAGCACAATGCGCGGGTGAAGTTCCTCGCCGAGAAGATCGCCACGAAACTGGGCAACGCGCTGGTCGCGCCGGTCATCGCCTATGTGCCGGAAGGCAATATCGACCCGCCTACCGAGCACATGCGTTTTCCGGGAACCATCACGATCAGCGACAAGGCTTTCGAGCAATTGCTGGAGTCCGCCGCCCGCAGCTTCAGGCATGCCGGCTTCAGGACCATCGTCCTGATCGGCGACCACGGCGGCTACCAGGCCGACGAACGCCAGGTGGCCGACCGGCTCAATGCCGAATGGAAAAAGACGCCGGTGCGGGTTTTCGCCGCTCTCGATTACTATCGGTTCGCGCAAGGCCCTTACACCGACAAGCTCCTGGCCGCCGGCGCCACCCGCGCCGAAATCGGAACCCATGCCGGCCTGGCCGACACCTCGCTGATGCTCGCCGTCGACCCGTCCCTGGTGCGCAAGGATCGTCTCGCGGGCCCGCCAAAGCTCGGTGCCGAGGATGGCGTTTATGGCGGCGACCCGGCAAGGTCTTCCGCACAATTCGGGCAACTCGGCGTGGATCTCATCGTCAACGGAACTACGGATGCGATCCGCGCCTTCATCGCAAGTCAGCCAAAATGATCGAGACTTCT
>JAFKFE010001304.1 GCA_017308345.1 Alphaproteobacteria bacterium
GGTGCTCGACAACCGCAGCCTCGCCGCCATGCGCGACGCCGACAACGACGACTTTCCGGCGGAGCTCACCTCCCAGATTTGAAGGCGGTAGCGGTCAGCTTCCGTTCTTCGCCGCGGCTTTCCGCGCGCAACGCGCCCAACGACAGGTCGTCGTCGCCCTCGGTTGCCAGTCTATTGCGGACGCAGTAAAGCGGCAGGGAGGATGAAACAGGGCTCTGACGCATGAGGCTGCCTTGGCTTGGCAATTCCCGCACGGCCAGCCGGCAACCATCGTCGAACGACATCTATCACACCGAGATCATTGCCGACGTGCCGGTGCCGGGGCGCGACGAGTCCGTCCGCTTCTTCAGCCGCAAGGTCATCCGCCCGGGAAAACTGCGTCGTTTCTCCAATCGGGATCTGCGCGAGAGCCTGTTGTCCTGCTTTTATCTCGGTGTCGCGGCGCTGCTGCCGGTCTACTGGTGGGAACCGCTCTGCGGCTGGGCCTCCAGCCTCAGGCGCGGGCGCCACTTTGACTTCGCCCGTTACGACGTCGCGGTCAAGGCGGTGCTCGGCGATGCCACCGACACGCGAGCTATTTTCGAGGCACAGCTTGCCGCCGTTCACCGCCGGCGGCTATCGCTTGCGGCGCATCTCGTCGCCGGCTGGCGCTGGTCGCCGGCGATCCGGCTGGAAGGCCTCGAGGCTCTGCGACAAGCCTTGCGCAACGGGCGCGGCGCCATCATATGGTGCGACCAGTTCACGGCGCAGACGATCATGGGCAAGCGCGCCCTGCATGAGGCAGGCGTCGATGCCCATCAGGTGAGCGCGCGGTATCATGGCTTCTCGCCGAGCCAATTCGGCTTCCGCGTGATCAACCCGCCATTGGTGAAGCTCGAGAACCGCTTCCTGAAGAGCCGGATCGTCTTTGAACGCACCGACGCCTATCAGGTCACCACGCGGATCCAGAAGGTGCTGAAGGCAAACGGCGTGGTGCTGATGACCAACACCATCTATGCCGGCTCCGCCTTCACCGAGGCCGCCATGGGCGAGCGCGGCTTCACCCACCTCGCCTCGGCGCCGGCGAACTTCGCCGCGCGCGCGGGTGCCGCGCTGTTCCATATGGCGACCATCGAGACGGTGCCCTTTCGCCGGTACCGCGCGATCGTCAGCGAGTTGAGCGCGGGCCCGCAAGTGCCCGCGTCGCCGGCAAGGGACACGGCGGCGAAGAACCTTGCCGTTCAGGCGGGATACATC
>JAFKFE010001147.1 GCA_017308345.1 Alphaproteobacteria bacterium
AACAACAATTCTCCATCACATCCCCGCAACTTGCGCTGGGCCGCAAAACCGGTAAACCAGCTTGCATGCCGATGCAACAAGGCCAAATCAAACAACAGGTCCCCGGGAGACCGCCCTCAATGTTCCAGCGCCTTTTTGGCCGCGAACGCAATGCCAACCGCGCCATCACCGACGCGCTCTACGCACAAATCGTGGCGGCGGCGCGGCAAACGGTGCTTTATTCCGACTGGAATGTGCCGGATACGCCGCTCGGCCGCTTCGAGATGCTGTCTCTGCACATGTATCTCGTCCAGCACCGGCTGCATGGCGAGCAAGGTGTGGCGGCTGAGGTCGCGCAAGTGCTGATCGACGAGTTCTTCCTCGATGTCGATCATTCGCTGCGCGAGCTTGGAATCAGCGACGTCGGCGTGCCCAAGCGCATGAAGAAGCTGGCAAGGATGTTTTACGGTCGCACGGCTGCTTATGACGATGCCCTCGAGGAAGACGACCGGGCGGCGCTCGCGGCGGCGCTTGCCCGCAACGTCAGGCCGGACGCCGGCTCCTGGCCGCAGGCATCGCTGCTGGCGGACTATGTCCGCGAGGCCTCGCGAAAGCTTGCCGCGCAGCCGACCGAATCGATCATCGCCGGCACGGCCGCGTTTCCGGCCGCCGGGTCCGCGTGAAGGAGGCCAGCATGAAAGACGCTGAATTGCGCAGCCCGGTATCCTTTGTCGCCAACGTTGCGCGGCTGCCGCAGAAGGGCCTGCCCGTCGTGGTCGAGGCCGATCAGCGCCAGCGCGAAGCGCTTGCCGCCGAATATGACTTGCTTTCGGTCGAGAGCTACCGCGCCGAGCTGCTGGTGGCTTCGTGGAAACGCAATGGCGTCAAGGTCACCGGCCGCGTCGAGGCCGACATCACGCAGGCCTGCATCGTCACCCTGGAGCCGGTAACCGCGCATATCGACGAGCCGGTCGAGGCGCTGTTCCTGCCCGAGCAGTCGAAGCTTGGGCGCGAGGGCTTCGAGGGCGGCGGCGAGATCATCCTCGACGCCGACGGGCCGGACAGTCCGGAGACATTTTCCGGCGATACGATCGACGTCGGCGCATTGGCCGAACAGTTTTTCGGCCTGGCGATCGATCCTTATCCGCGCAAACCGGGGGCCTCGCTCGACGTCGCCGGCGACGATCAGCCCGAGGAAAGCGAATTCCAGAAAAAGCTGCGTTCGCTGCTTGGAAAATCCTGAGAGTGGTCCGGATTTTGGAAAAGTTGGTTGTGCGCAGGCGCAAAACCGTTATTTTCGCCGAACCTTCGCGAGCCCCCTTACCTTGGCAGGCGTCCCCCGCAAGCCAGGCAAACCGTGAGAAAAGCACTACGTGATCAGAATTTCCATCGATGCCATGGGCGGCGATCACGGACCGAGCGTGGTCATCCCGGCGCTGATGACGGTCGCCATCCGCCGCCCTGACATCCGCTTCGTCATCTATGGGCGTGAGGACGTGGTGCGTCCCGAACTCGCCAGGTTTCCGAAACTCGCCGAAGTGAGCGAATTCATCCACTGCGAGATCGCCGTGCGCATGGACGACAAGCCCAGCCAGGCGTTGCGCCATGGCCGCTGGAAGTCGTCGATGTGGAAGGCCGTCGAGGCGGTCAAGTCGGGTTCCGCGCAGGCCTGCGTTTCGGCCGGCAACACAGGCGCGCTGATGGCGATGTCGAAATTCTGCCTGCGCACCATGGCCACCATCGACCGTCCGGCGATCGCGGCGCTGTGGCCGACGACACGCGGCGAAAGCGTCGTGCTCGATGTCGGCGCCACCATAGGCGCGGACGCGCACCAGCTTATCGATTTTGCCATTCTGGGCACCGGCATGGCGCGCTCCGTGTTCGGCATCGAGCGTCCGAGCGTCGGCCTGCTCAATGTCGGCGTCGAGGAGATCAAGGGCCAGGAGGAGGTCAAGGAGGCCGGCCGCATGCTGCGCGAGGCCAACATGGCCTCGATGAACTATCGCGGCTTCGTCGAAGGCGACGATATCGGCAAGGGCACGGTCGACGTGGTGGTCACCGAGGGCTTTGCCGGCAATATCGCGCTCAAGACCGCCGAGGGAACGGCAAGGCAGATCGCGGGTTATCTGCGCGCCGCCATGAGCCGCACGCTGATGGCCAAGATCGGCTACGTCTTCGCCAAGGGCGCTTTCGACAGGCTGCGCGAGAAGATGGATGTCGGCCGCTCCAATGGCGGCGTCTTCCTGGGATTGAACGGCATCGTGGTGAAGAGTCATGGCGGCGCCGATTCGGACGGCTTCGCGGCAGCCATCGAACTCGGCTACGACATGGTGCGCAACAATCTGATTGACCGGATCGAGGCCGACCTCGATCTGTTTCATGCGCGCAACCCGACTGCCCAGGCAAACAGGAAATCCGGCGTCGCCGCCGACGCCGAGGAATAGGAAAGAGCCTTGATCAGATCAGTCGTGCGCGGCAACGGTGCCGCGCTGCCCCGCCGCATCATGAAGAATGCCGACTTCGAAGGCATGGTCGAAACCTCCGACGAGTGGATCGTCCAGCGCACCGGCATTCGCCAGCGCCACGTCGCCTCCGATGACGAAACGACGGCCTCGCTGGGCGAGGCGGCGGCGCGCGCGGCGCTCGACAGCGCGGGTATGACGCCCGCCGATATCGACCTCATCATCCTGGCGACTTCGACGCCCAACAACACCTTCCCGGCGACTGCCGTCGAGATCCAGCACCGGCTCGGCATGCATCACGGCTTTGCCTTCGACATGCAGGCCGTGTGCTCGGGCTTCGTCTATGCCGTCGCCACCGCCGATCTTTATATTCGTGGCGGCTTGGCTCGACGGGTGCTGGTGATCGGCTCGGAGACATTCTCGCGTATCCTGGACTGGAACGACCGCTCGACCTGCGTGCTGTTCGGTGACGGCGCCGGCGCGCTCGTGCTCGAAGCGCAAGAGGGCACCGGTGCGATTGCCGACCGCGGCGTGCTGGCGGCGAGCCTGCGCTCCGATGGCGCGCACAAGGACAAGCTCTTCGTCGACGGCGGTCCTTCGACGACGGGAACGGTCGGCCATCTCAGGATGGAAGGCCGCGAAGTGTTCAAGCATGCCGTAGGCATGATCACCGATGTGATCGAGGCGACCTTCGGCGAGGCCGGCATAACGGCGCAGGACCTCGACTGGTTCGTGCCGCATCAGGCCAATAAACGGATTATTGACGCTTCCGCCAGGAAGCTTGGGATTGCCGAAGAGAAAGTTGTGGTCACCGTCGATTTGCACGGTAACACCTCGGCTGCCTCTGTGCCGCTGGCTCTCTCGGTGGCCGTCGCCGACGGCCGCATCAAGAAGGGCGACCTGGTGCTTCTCGAGGCGATGGGTGGAGGTTTCACCTGGGGCGCGGTATTGCTCCGCTGGTAAGTGCCGAACGCGCCGGTTCGGTCCTTGACCTTGCCGGATCAATTACTTAGGCTCAGCCTTTGCCTGTATCGATTTACATTTTTTGCGAGCAGATGGGACGGTCGCATGGGGGGAAAGACACTTACGCGTGCCGACCTTGCTGAAGCCGTTTACCGGAAGGTTGGTTTGTCGCGGACTGAATCGGCGGAACTCGTCGAGGCTGTTCTGGATGAAATCTGCGAAGCCATCGTTCGCGGTGAGACGGTCAAGCTGTCGTCATTCGCCACCTTCCATGTCCTTTCCAAGAACGAGCGCATCGGCCGCAATCCCAAGACCGGCGAGGAAGTGCCGATCCTGCCGCGCCGGGTGATGACGTTCAAATCATCGAACGTGCTGAAGAGCCGCATCCTGCGCTCGCATCAGAACAGCAAGAGCAAGGGCGGCAAATAGTCTGCCGGCGAATGCGGTTGAAAACCGCCGCCCGTTTTGACGCTGGGCTTGAATATCGTTTCATAAATCGCTGAAATAAGGCGCGATTCGGCATCATGCGCCGGATCGTGGTCCAGTGTGGAGGATTGGCCCATGGACAAGAGCCCTGATGCTTTCCGCACCATCAGCGAAGTCGCGGAAGATCTCGATCTGCCGCAGCACGTGCTGCGTTTCTGGGAGACGCGCTTCACCCAGATCAAGCCGATGAAGCGCGGCGGCGGCCGTCGCTACTATCGGCCGCAGGATGTCGAACTGATCAAGGGCATCCGGCATATGCTTTACGATCAGGGCTACACGATCAAAGGCGTGCAGAAGCTTCTGCGCGAGAACGGCAACCATTTTCTGGTTGCCATCGGCAATGGCGACATGGCCGCGGTGGAGGCGATCGCCCAGCGCCGCCAGGCCGAGCAGGTGCCGTTGACGGCTGCCGCGCAGCCGCGCGGCGACGAGGATGCGCTGGTCGGCCAGCCGAAGGTGAAGCCAAGCCGCCGCTTCTTCGGCCTCGGCAAGGGCGACGACGAAGGCCCGGTTCAACCCGACGCTTCGAAATTGTCGCGGGACAATCGCGCCTTGCTTCAGGAAGCGCTGTTCGATCTGCTCGAATGCAAGCGCCTGCTCGACCAGGTTCGTTGAACGGTCGTCATTCCACTTGATACCGCGCGGCTGGTCCGCCGGAACTGGTTCGTCATCCCGCGCGTTAGGCCTTCTCGAAGAGAAGGACAACAGGCATGGCATCGTTTTCGACCCTCTCCGACCTTGATATCGACAAGCAGGTGGCGGCGCTTTCGCGGCAGTTGCATGATCTCAAGAAGGTTTTGGCCAGGCGTGGTGACGCCTATTATGAGGACGGCAGCGAGGCGGCGTCCGACTATTATTCGCAGCTGTACGATCGCCTGCACGAGGCGTTGCCTGCAATCGGCCGCAGGGGCAGGGCGATCGAGCGTACGGCGCGCGATCATCCGGCGACGGCCGCCGCCGTCGGACTGGTCGTGGTCGGACTGCTCGCCGGCCTTCTTGTCAGCCGGCGCTGATCGCTCTGAGATATGGAACAGAAATGGCGGCCGTCCTCGACGGCCGCCATTTCCGTGCCGCTTGGTTGCGGTCGATCAGTTCGCGAGCTTGAGCCGGGTCTTCGGGTCGACCTTCATGACCTGGCTGCACTTGCCGTAGACAGTGCCGTTCTTGTCGGTGGCGTCGGTATAGGTGCCCT
>JAFKFE010001148.1 GCA_017308345.1 Alphaproteobacteria bacterium
GGAGCGGAGCGTACTTAAGTACGTGAGCACCGGAAGCGCAGGAAGCCGCCGTTTGCAGGCCGGCCTCACCTGAATATCGGTACATCTCAACCCACGCGGGCACGCGCCTCCAGATAGCGGCCGATCGCGGCGTTGAGCTCGCCGCCGAGGATGAAGATCGCCAAGATGATGTAGAGGAAGACGACCGCGATCATGATCGAGGCGAGCACGGCATAAGTCGTCACGTAGGACGAGAAATGGTCGAGATAGGTGGCGAAGATGGCCGAGCCGGCGAGCCAGGCGATCAGCGTGAAGACGATGCCCGGTATGATGGAGATGAAGCGCCGCCTGCCGGCCGGCAGCCAGATATGCACGGAAAACAGCCCGATGACGATGACCGTCGAGGCGATGACGTAACGCCACAGCGTGATGGTGCCCATATAGGGCTTGATCCATTCCAGATGCGCCTCCGCCAGCCTGGCCAGCAGCGGCGCGAACACCAGAAGCACGCTGATGGCGAGGAAGAAGGCCGTGGCGATCAGCACGAAGATGATGCTTTGCACCCTGCGATGGATGATGCCGCGCGTCTCCGTCATACGATAGGCCCGGTTGAGCGAGGTGCGCAGCGCCTCGATGCCGTTCGAGGCGAAGTAGGCGGCGAGCACGACGCCATAGGTCAAGAGGTCGGTTCGCCGGACCGTGAGCACGTTCTGCACCTCGCGCGCGATCGGCTTGGCGATCTGCTCCGGCCATGTGTCGAAGACCAGGTGCACCGCCGTGTCCGAGAATGCCTGCGCGCCGAGGAAGCTTGCCAGCGTCGTGGCGAAGATCAGGAACGGAAACAGCGCCATCAGCGAGGTGATCGCGAGATGGCTGGCCATCGCCCAGCCGTCGTCGGTATTGAAATGGCCGACCGCATCGTAGAGCACGCGTTTGACGGCGACTATATTCCTGAGCAAGGACCCCGCGCTCCGCTCGATTGTGTCGACGCCGCGAATATGGGAAGTGATTGCGGCAAATGGCAACCCCAGGTCAGACAACGTCCACCGTCGCGAAAGAGTTGCGCTCCGTCATCGTCACCGGAGCCTCCTCCGGTATCGGCGCCTATTGCGCGCGGGCATTGAAGGCGGAAGGCTGGCGGGTCTTCGCAACGGCGCGCAAGCCAGCCGATATCGCCGCGCTCGAGGCCGACGGCCTGGAGGCCTTCTATCTCGACTATCGGGAGCCCGAATCCATCGCGGCACTGGTCGAGACGGTGCTTGAACGCACCGACGGCACGCTTGACGCGCTGTTCAACAATGGCGCCTACGCCCAGCCCGGCGCCGTCGAGGACCTGCCGGTCGCGGCGCTTCGCGAGCAATTCGAGGCCAATTTCTTCGGTTGGCACGATCTCACCCGGCGCGTCATGCCGGTCATGCGCCGCCAGGGGCATGGCCGTCTCGTCCATTGCTCCTCGATCCTCGGACTGGCGCCCGTCCGCTTCCGCGGCGCCTATTCGGCCTCCAAGCATGCCATCGAAGGGCTGATGCTGTGCATGCGCCAGGAGCTCGAAGGCAGCGGCATCCACCTTTCCCTCATCGAACCGGGACCGGTCACGTCGAAGATCGCCAGCAACGGCCTGCCCTGGTTTTTGAAGAACATCGACGTCGAGCATTCCGTCCACCGCGCCGACTATCAGGCGCAACTCGCCCGGCTCCAGGCGGGCGGCAGCGTGTCGAAACTGAAGCCCGGGCCGGAGGTCGTGCACAAGGCGCTCCGCCACGCGCTTCTGTCACAGCGCCCGCGCCCGCACTATGTGGTAACGGTGCCGGCCAGGATCGGCGCGGCGCTCAAACGCATCCTGCCGGCATCCCTGCTCTACCGCGTGCTCGCCAGGCGCGCCTGACCGAACCTGAACCGGAGCCAGCCAGATGGTCATCGTCTTCAAGATACTCGCCGTCATCGCCATGGCCGCCGTGGTGATCGTGCTGGTCCGCGGCCTGATCAACATGATGCGCGGCGGCTCCGGCATCACCTCGAACAAGCTGATGCAGGCCCGCGTCATGCTGCAGGCGGTGGCCTTGGCGCTGCTGTTGCTGGTGGTCTATTTCTCGCGCAAATAGCGCGGGGCTCAGCAACTCCAGGAAAAGTGTGACACGGTTTTCCGTCCGGAATTGCGTCAAACCACTGAAGGGGGAAGCGGCGTGGTCAGGCTCAACAAGATTTACACCCGCACCGGCGATGACGGCACGACCGGGCTCGGCACCGGCGAGCGGCGGCTGAAATCCGACCTGCGCGTCGATGCCTATGGCACCGTCGACGAGGCCAATGCCTGCATCGGCATGGCCCGCGTCCACACCGGCGCCGGGCATCCCGCGATCGACGCCATGCTGTCGCGCATCCAGAACGACCTTTTCGATCTGGGGGCGGACCTCGCCGTGCCGGACGACGGCAAGCCGCTGGACTACGAGCCGCTGCGTATCGTCGCCGCGCAGACCCTGCGCGTCGAACAGGACATCGACCTTCTCAACAAGGAACTGCAGCCGCTGAAATCCTTCGTGCTGAACGGCGGAACGCCGGCCGCCGCCGCGCTCCATCTCGCCCGCACCGTGGCGCGCCGCGCCGAGCGCCTCATGGTGGCGCTGGCGCAGGATCCGGCCGAGCATCTCAATCGCGAGGCGCTCAGATACATCAACCGCGTCTCGGATTTCCTGTTCGTCGCCGCCCGTGCCGTCAATGACAATGGAAAGGCCGACGTGCTATGGGTTCCCGGCAAGAACCGCTGAATTCGGGGGCGGCAGGGTCCGATGTTCATCCCGCTTTACGACAGCAACAGGCTGCGCCACATCCGCCTGCAATATGTGACGATCGGCCTGATCGTGGTGAATGCGCTGGTCTATCTGGCGACCACGCTTGGCGGTGAGAACTTCACCAATGCCGCGGTCCTCGGGCTGGGCTTCATCCCCTCGGTGGTCCATGACAAGGTCGAGCTGTCGCCCGAATTCGTCGTCATCCCCGAGAGCCTCAGCTACCTCACCTATTCCTTCCTGCACGCCGACATCTTCCATCTCGGCGGCAACATGCTGTTCCTGTGGGTGTTCGGCGACAATGTCGAGGATGCGCTCGGCCACATACGCTACCTGATCTTCTACCTGGCCTGCGCCGTCGCCGGCGCCTTCTTCCAGGGGCTGGTGGCCTGGGATTCGCAAGTGCCGCTGATCGGCGCCTCCGGCGCCATCGCCGGCGTCGTCACCGCCTATCTGATCCTCTATCCGCGGGTCAAAGTCTGGGTGCTGGCCTTTGCCCGCATCCCCTTGCGCATCCCGGCCTTCATCCCGCTCATCCTCTGGGTCCTGTTCCAGATCGTGATGTTCGCGGCGGGCGGCGAGGACCAGATATCCTGGGCCTGCCATATCGGCGGCATCATCGCCGGATCGATCCTGGTCCTGGTGCTGCGCAGCCGCGGCGTGCCGCTGCTGGCCGGCGCCGACGGAGAGCCCAATCCAACGCCGAATGCCGAGCAGCGGCCTGTTCCCGTCGAGCCGGCCGCGAGCGACGGCGACCCGGCGCGGCCGGCGTCGCAATGGGGCCGTGGAGCAGCAACGCCCCGGGACTGAACCGATTTGGGTTCGTCATGGGATATTGACGCGCCGATTTGCCGCCACTACGGAAGCTGCACCGTTGGGCGGATATTCCGCCCGGAATGTCGGCTTTCGACAACTCTGACAGGGCGCACGCTGCTATAGCGCCCCGACTATCTCAGGAGAGGTGACAGGAAAATGAAGATCCTTGTGCCCGTGAAGCGGGTTGTGGACGCCAACGTCAAGGTCCGGGTGAAAGCCGACGGGCTGGGCGTCGAGCTTGCCAACGTCAAGATGGCGATGAACCCGTTCGACGAGATCGCGGTCGAGGAAGCGATCCGCATCAAGGAAGCCGGCAAGGCGGAAGAGATCATCGTCGTTTCGGTCGGCCCGCAGCAGGCGCAGGAGACGCTGCGCACGGCGCTCGCCATGGGCGCCGACCGCGCCATCCTGGTCAAGACCGACGAGCAGACCGAGCCGCTCGGCGTCGCCAAGGTGCTGAAGGGCGTGGTCGAGGCGGAGAAGCCTGGCCTCGTCATCCTCGGCAAGCAGGCGATCGACGACGATTCGAACCAGACCGGCCAGATGCTGGCGGCGCTGCTCGGCTGGTCGCAGGGCACCTTCGCCTCCAAGGTTGAGCTGGCCGGCGATCAAGCCAAGGTGACGCGCGAGGTCGACGGCGGCCTGCAGACCGTCGAGCTGAAGATGCCGGCGATCGTGACCGCCGACCTTCGCCTCAACCAGCCGCGCTATGCCTCGCTGCCTAATATCATGAAGGCCAAGAAGAAGCCGCTGGACGAGAAGAGCCCGGCCGACTTCGGCGCCGACGTCAAGCCGCGCCTCAAGGTGGTCAAGACCGAGGAACCGGGCGGCCGCAAGGCGGGCGTCAAGGTGAAGTCGGTGGCCGAGCTGGTCGAAAAGCTGAAGAACGAAGCCGGCGTGCTCTGAAGCGATCGGGAAAGGATCAAGAAAATGGCAATTCTCCTCATCGCCGAACACGACAATGCAAGCCTTTCCGACCAGACCGCCAAGGCGCTGTCGGCGGCGCTCCAGATCGGCGCGGAAGTCGACGTTCTGGTGGCCGGCAAGGGCGCCAAGGCTGCAGCCGACGCCGCCGCCAAGCTGAAGGGCGTGCGCAAGGTGCTGCTGGCCGAAGCAGACGAGCTTGCCGAGCGCCTCGCCGAACCGCTGGCGGCTCTGGTCGTCTCGCTGGCGGGCTCCTATGACGCGATCGTGGCTCCAGCCACTTCGTCGGGCAAGAATGTTTCGCCGCGCGTGGCCGCCCTGCTCGACGTCGCCCAGGTCTCCGAGATCATCGAAGTGGTCTCGCCCGACACCTTCAAGCGGCCGATCTATGCCGGCAACGCCATCCAGACCGTGCAGTCGACCGATGCCAAGAAGGTCATCACGGTGCGCACCGCTTCCTTCGCGGCGGCACCGGAAGGCGGCTCGGCATCCGTCGAGACGGTCGGCGCGGCCGCCAACCCCGGCCTCTCCTCCTTCGTCGAGAACAAGCTCTCGGAGAACGATCGTCC
>JAFKFE010001149.1 GCA_017308345.1 Alphaproteobacteria bacterium
CTGCAAGCGGCCTACGAGACGGAAATGGCGACCTGGGGCGCCGTGCTTGGCGGCGCCAATCTGATCTATCACGCCGCCGGCTGGCTGGAGGGCGGCCTGACGGCGTCCTACGAGAAGCTCGTGCTCGACGTCGAGATCCTGCAGAACATGATGGAGTTCCTGCGGCCGCTGCCGTTCCAGGAGGACGATCTCGGCTTCGAGGCGATCAAATCGGTGCCGGCCGGCGGCCATTTCTTCGGCGCCGAGCATACCATGTCGCGCTACACTACGGCCTTCTACCAGCCAATGCTCTCCAACTGGCAGAACTATGGCGCCTGGCAGGAAGCCGGCGGCAAGGACGCGCTGGAGCGGGCGACCGAGCTCTGGCAGCAGGCCCTGCACGACTATGAGGAGCCGGTCATGGACCCCGCGATCCGCGAGGAGCTCGACGCCTATGTAGCGCGCCGCCGCGAAGAAATCGCCGCGAATCCGGAAGCTTAGGAAAGCCGCCCAATGCCCTATGATCTTGTCATTCGCCACGCGACGCTGATCGCCGGCGACGGCTCGAAACCCTTCGAGGCCGACATCGCCGTCACCGGCGACCGGATCGCCGCCATCGGTCAGCTAAACGCTGAAAAAGCCATTGAGGAAATCGACGCCTCGGGCAAAGTGGTGGCGCCAGGCTTCATCGACGTGCACACCCATGACGACGGCGCGCTGCTCGCCCCGCGCGGCATGGACCCGAAGATCAGCCAGGGCGTTACGACGGTGATCGCCGGCAATTGCGGTGTCAGCCTGGCGCCGCTGCTGCTCGACAAGACCCCGCCGCCGCCCTTCACGCTGGTCGGCGGCCGCGAGAATTTCCGCTTCGACCGCTTTGCCGATTATGTCGCGGAGCTGAAGCGGCGCGGCATCGCCACCAACGCGGCCCTGCTCGTCGGCCACACCACGCTGCGCCAGCGCTGCATGCCGGTGACCGACCGTCCCGCAAACGGAGCGGAAACGTCGGCGATGCAGGAAGCGGTCGCCGAGGCGATGGCGCAAGGTGCGTTCGGCCTCAGCACCGGGCTCGACTATCCTCCGGCCGTCAACTCATCGACCGATGAGGTCAAGGCGCTGGCCGCGACCGCCGCGCAGCACGGTGGCCCCTATGTCACCCACACGCGCAACTATTTCGAGACGATGGACGAGGCGATCGAGGAAGCGATCGACATTGCCGAGTATGCCGGCGGCAAACTGTTCATCTCGCACCATCAGTGCACCGGCCGCGCCAATTTCGGCAAGAGCCGGCCCTCGTTGGAAAGGATCGACCGGGCGCGCCAGACGATGGACATCGGCATGGATGTCTATCCCTATGCCGCGAGCTCGACGGTGCTGCGGCTGGAGCGCTGCGACACCGGTTTGAAGATCCTGATCACCTGGTCCGATCCGCATCCGGAGATGGCAAGGCGCGAGATCGCCGATATCGCGCGGGAATGGAACTGCACCGAGCACGAGGCCGGTGAGCGTCTGCTGCCGGCAGGCGCCGTCTACTTCCAGCTCGACGAGACAGACGTCCGCAACATCATCGCGCATCCGCGCACGATGATCGGCTCGGACGGCTTGCCGCATGACATTCATCCGCATCCGCGTCTGTGGGGCACCTTTCCGCGCGTGCTCGGGCACTATGCGCGTGACGTCGGGCTGCTCACTCTGGAGGAGGCCGTGTTCCGCATGACCGGCCTGCCCGCTCGGGAATTCGGCATCCAGCAACGCGGCCTGCTGGCCGAGGGCAACTTCGCCGATCTTGTCATCTTCGATCCCGAGACGATCATCGACACCGCAACCTTCGAGGAGCCGCGCCGGCCCGCCGCCGGCATCGAGCACGTCTTCGTCAACGGCGTATCCGTCTGGCTCGGCGGCCGGGCAACCGGAGCGCTCCCTGGCGCGGTTCTCAAGCCTTCGGCCTCAAAGGCGATCGTCAGAGCCGCATGCGGCTGCGGCGCCAATCACAGCGCCTCATAGATCCGGTCGACGGTTTCCAGCGTGTAGACGAACTCCACCGGGCGCGTGCAACGCCAGCCGTCGAAAGGTTGGCCGGCGAGCGCCTTCAGCGCCTCGGGCAGGCGCAATATGCCGCCGCCATAGAGCCGGTTCGCCATGTCGAGCATGCCGGTGCGATGCATGGCCTCGCTCATGCTGCCGCAGGCCTCCTTGACCAGCCAGACGCGAAAGCCCTGATAGACCGCATCGAACACGCTCTCGGTCACGCAGCTGTCGGTCAGAACGCCGGTGACCACGAGATTTTCGACGCCGAGCGCGGCGAGCCGTTGGGACAGGTCGGTGCGGCGAAAGGCGCTCGGCCAATGCTTGTGGATGACGATGTCGCCCGGCACCGCCGCCACCTCGACACAGATATCCGCGCCTTCGCTGCCCGCGACAGCGGAGCGGAATTCCTCGGTGAGGATTTCCTCCTGCCGCGCATAGCCGTCGCGTTCCTCCGGCTTCACCCAGGCCTGCGCGTGGATGATCGGCACGCCGGCCTTGCGGGCGGCTTCGATCAGTGCGGCGGCATTGCCAAGCACGGCGTCATAGCCGACGACCGGCCAAGCCGCATCGGGGCGGTATTCGTTCTGCAGGTCGATGACGAGCAAGGCAGTCTTGGCGAGGTTCATGGCTGATCCAGGGGATTGTCGAAATCGGTGATGAAACGGAAGAGCAACCGGATCGCCTGATCGAGGTCGGCGATATCCATCGCTTCATGGGGATTGTGGCTGCCGTTTTCGTTGCGCACGAAGAGCATGGCGGTCGGAATGCCCGCACCGGCGAAGGTCGCCGCGTCGTGCCCCGCCCCGCTCGGCACATGCGGCGCCTGCATCTGCAGTTCGGTGGCGGCGCGGTCGAGCCTGCCGATCAGATCCGGCGACATCGTCGCCGGATCCCAGGTGAAGCGCGGCCCGGGCTCGAACGTCACGCCGCGCTTGACGGCAACCTCCGCGAAAATGGTCTGAAGCCTGGCCTCGATCCGATCCAGCACGGCGGCTTCGGCGCTGCGCACATCGAGCGTGAAACCGAGTTCGCCCAGGACCCGGCTGCCGCCATGCTGGGTCGGATCGGATTGCACGCGGCCGAAGGTGATCGTCGCTTCATGTCCTTCGCGTTCGAGCGCGTCCCATTCCGCCTCCAGGCCCGCGATCAGGTCGGCAAAGCCAAGCACGCTGTCATGCCGGGCGAAGCGCGGCTCGGCCCCCGAATGGGCATAGGCGCCCAGGCATTTGGCGTCGACATAGCGGAATCCCCCGGCGATCCCCGTAACGGTGCCGACCGGCGCTCTGGCGGCGACCAGGCGCGGTCCCTGCTCGATATGCACCTCGACGAAGGCCGCGATCCTTCCCGCATCGATGCCGGGCACGCCGCGCCGCACGGCGTCAGGGTCGAAACCTTCCTCGCGCATGTGGTCGGCCAGCGTGCGGCCGCTGTCGGACCGCTTCGCATCGAGCGCCTGCGGATCCAGCAAACCGAGCGCCGCCTGGCTGCCGGGATAGGAGAGCGGAAACCAAACGGCCTCCTCGGCGCGGGTCGCCAGCACGATGAGGTCGCGCGGCAATCGGATATCTTGCGCGACCAGTTCGGCCATCACCGCCAACCCGGCCACGACGCCGGCGGCACCATCGAAATTGCCGCCATGCGCCACGCTGTCGAGATGCGAGCCGATGACGATCGCCGGTACGTCCGGACGGCTGCCTTTGAGCGTCAGATAGAGATTGCCGGCGGCATCGACGCGCGCAACGGCGCCGAGCTTTTCCGCTTCCTCGCGCACGAGATCATGGGCGAAGCGCTCGCCAGGTCCATAGGCGACGCGCGTGATCCCCGGCGCGTCCGTCGTAGCTTCGGCGAGCGCGTCCAGGATGCGCGCCGCCAGCCTGCCACCGGCCGCCGGTGAGCTCATGATGCGGCCTGCCGGGTTTCGCCCTCGGCGCCGCGCAATCGGTGCGGCGTCAGATCGCCCAGCAAAACGCCCTGCCTTGCGACATCGTCCGGCAGGCCGCCGCCGGCCATCAGGCTGGCGCAGACCCGCGACAACGCCGGCGAGGTCTTGATGCCGTAGCCGCCCTGCCCGACCAGCCAGACGAAATCCGGAAATTCGTCATCCGGCCCGACCACCGGCGACCCGTCGGCGACGAAGGTCCTCAAGCCCGCCCAGGAACGCGACACGCGCTGCACTTCGATCGTGGTTGCCCGTTCGAGACGCTCGGCGCCGATCGCGACATCGATGTCTTCGGCAAAGGCGTCCATCGGCGCCGATGGTGTGGCGTCGGCCGGCGAAACGAACAACTGCCCGGCATCCGGCTTGAAGTAGAATTCCGCGCCGACATCGTTGACCAGCGGCCAATCGCTGATATCGAGGCCAACCGGCGCCGGGATGTTGAAGGCGGTGCGGCGTTTCGGCTGCAGGCCGACCGGACGCGCGCCGGCCATCGCCGCGATCTCGTCGCCCCAGGCGCCGGCCGCATTGACGATCAGCGGCGCCAGGAAAGTTCCGGCTTCCGTCTCGACCCGCCATTGACCGCCCTGTCTGCCGATGGCTCTCACCCCGGCCTTGGTGACGATGCGGGCGCCATGCGCTCGCGCGCCGCGCAGAAAACCCTGGTGCAGGCCGTTGACGTCGATATCCATCGAATGCGGCTCGATGTAAGCGCCTGCGAGATAATCCCGGCGCAGTACCGGCACGCGCGCGATCGCCTCGTCCGGCGTCATCGCGACGATCGAGGGAACGAGCGCCTGCGCGGCCGCCAGATCCTCGCGCAGCGGGTCGAGCTGATCGGAGCGCGCCACGGTGATCATGCCGCGCTTGCTGAGCAGCGGATAATCGCAAAAACCCGCCGGCGGTTCGGTGAGAAACGCCCGGCTTGCGAGCACGATGCGGCGGATGACGCCATTGCCGTAATTCTCGGTGAAGCTCGCCGCCGAGCGTCCGGTGGTGTGGTAGCCGCAATGGCTCTCGCGCTCGAGCAGCACGACCTTTTTGTCGCGCGAAATCTCGAAGGCAGCGCCGGCGCCGGCCATGCCGCCGCCGATGATGATCACATCCGTCTGTTCGCTCATCGATC
>JAFKFE010001150.1 GCA_017308345.1 Alphaproteobacteria bacterium
GCCGACAGGATCGCAGGTCATGCCGAGATGATGCTCGAGCGCGATCGCCGCCGCGTTCTCGACCTGCTCCGGCGTGCCGCCCATGACCGCGCACAAGCCGGCGGCGGCCATTGCCGAAGCCGAACCCACCTCGCCCTGGCAGCCGACCTCCGCGCCCGAGATCGAGGCGTTGGACTTGATGATGCCGCCGACGGCGGCGGCCGTCAGCAGGAAGTCACGGATGCTCGGCTGGTCGGCTTCGGGATGGAAATGCAGCCAATAGCGCAGCACCGCCGGCAACGTGCCGGCCGCGCCATTGGTCGGCGCGGTCACCACGCGCCCGCCGGCCGCGTTCTCCTCGTTGACCGCCATGGCGTAGATCGACAGCCAGTCATTGGCGAGCAAGGGGTTGGGTCGGTTCTGCTGCCACTGTTCCTGCAGCTTGTCGTGCAGTTGCCGCGCGCGGCGGCGAACCTTCAGCCCGCCCGGCATGATGCCGTCCTGCGACAGGCCGCGGTCGATGCAGCCTTTCATCGCGCCCCAGATCGCGTCCAGGCCCTCGTCGAGCTCCTCGCGCGACATGTGCCTTTCCTCATTGGCGCGCTTCATCTCGGCGATAGAAAGCCCGCTCTTGGCCGCCATCGCCAGCATCTCGACGGCGTTCTTGAACGGGTACGGCACTCGTCTGCCCTCGGTCGTCACCGAGCCCTTGGCCTTCATACGCTGCAATTCTTCCTCGGAAACGACGAAGCCGCCGCCGATCGAATAATAGATGCGCTTGAGCAGCAGACGGTCCGACGCGTCGTAAGCATAGAAGGCCATGCCGTTGGCGTGCCCGGTCAGCGGCGTCTTGCGGTCGAGCACGAGGTCCTTGGCGGGATCGAAGCGATAGGTCGGATGCCCGGGGGGTGAGATACGCTTCTCCGCGCCGATCCGGGTAACGATGCCGTCGGCCTCGTCCGGATCCACCGTCTGCGGCGTCTGGCCTGCCAGGCCAAGGATCACGGCGCGGTCGGAGCCATGGCCGATACCCGTATAGGCGAGCGAACCGTGCAGGCTGGCGCCGATGCGGTCGACCTTGACGCCGGCGGGCCGAGGCCAGTCGCCGGCCAGCATCTCGTCGAGGAACCGGCGCGCGGCCGTCATCGGCCCCATCGTGTGCGAGCTCGATGGACCGATGCCGATCTTGAACAGGTCGAAAACCGAAAGGAACACGGGGCCGTTGCCTCCTGGGGCCGGTCAAGATTCACATATAGGAATTCCCGGGATGTTTCCGCTGTTTTGCGCGTCGCGGCTCGGCGGCTGCCGACCTTGTTTGCTCCGCCAGCGACATCGCGGCGCCGACAGCGTGGGCGCCCCGTCGAAGCGCCGGCCCGGCCCGTGTTACAAGAAGGCATGGGCGACTCACTTCACCTCTCGACGGCGGATCTCGCGGCTTTGACCTTCTTCGTGATCGTCTGGGTGCTGCACACGCTGGCGTCAGACGGCAAGCTGGTCAGCCGCGTCTCGCTGACGACCGCGATGAATGCCCAGCGCGAGGCCTGGATGCGCACCATGGCCGAACGCGAGATACGCATCGTCGACACCGCCATCATGAACGGCCTGCAGCAGGGCACCGCCTTCTTTGCCTCGAGCTCGCTGATCGCGCTCGGCGGCTGTTTTGCCTTGCTCGGCGCCTCCGACCGCGTGCTGCAGGTTCTGGCGGACCTGCCGTACGGCGCGGCTTCGTCGCGTGAAGCCTTCCAGACCAAGGTGTTCGGCCTGGTGCTGATCCTGGCCTTCGCCTTCTTCAAATTCGGCTGGGCCTACCGGCTGTTCAACTATTGCTCGATCCTGATCGGCGCGGTGCCGATCCCGCATGGCCCGGCTTCCCGCAGCCCGGCCAGCGAAACGGCGGTGTGGCGGGCGACGCGCATGAACGTGCTCGCCGGCAAGCACTTCAACGCCGGCCTGCGCGCCGTCTTCTTCTCGATCGGCTATCTCGGCTGGTTCGTCGATCCCCTGGTGTTCGTGGTGTCGACGCTGGTGCTTCTGGCGGTACTGGTGCGCCGCCAGTTCTTCTCGGCGGCGCGGCAGGCCGTGCTCGGTCAGCCGCCCGGTCCCGGAAAGAATTGATCGATCCTGCCGGAAAGCCTGTAGGCGAATAGCCCGATCCACTCGCGGACAGCGATGGTGGTCGCCTGTATGGAGTCCACCGGATTGTCGCGGTAGAAGCCGACGCCTTCCCTGCCCGAGGTGCGATAATCGACCGGCCACGGAATGGTTGGAAAACCTGCCTTGTCGAACAGCGCCTTGGCGCGCGGCATGTGGAAAGCCGACGTCACCAGCAGCCAGGTCTCGCCCGGTTTCGGCTCGACCAGCTTTCGAGAGAAGACAGCATTCTCGTAGGTGTTGCGGGATTTGTCCTCGAGGATCAGGCGATCGTCCGAAACCCCGAGAGCGCCAAGCAGGCGCGGCGCCGTATCGGCATCGCCCTCGCCGTCAAGGAAGAGCGAGCCATTGCCACCCGACACGACGATCTTCGCCTGCGGGAAGCGCCTGGCCAGGATCGCCGTCTCCACCATGCGGTCGCCGCCACTGTTCAGCTCATAGCCGCCGCGCGCCAGATTGATGGCGCCCTCGAAGCCGCCGCCAAGCACGACGATGCCGTCGACCTTTTCAGGCAGTGGCGGCTTGGGGAAGCGTTCTTCCAGCGGGTTGAGCATCATCGCGCCGACCGACGTCCAGGCCGAAAGAACCAGGATCAAGAGGCCGAGCGCACTGCCGGTCGCCGCGAGTCGCCGGCGTCCGAACAAGGACGCCAGCAGTCCGGCGAGCAGCAAGAAGATGGCCAGGTTGACCGGCTGGATGAAGAACCAGAATATTTTCGAAAGGTAGTAGAACATCCCTCACCTTCACTCGATGAGGGACGACGCTACCACCACTTTTCCGGCTGAAATTTGCCCGCCGCCTGCTCGATGACATGCGCCGTCTGGAACAGCGTTTCCTCGTCGAACGGACGGCCTATGAGCTGCAGGCCGAGCGGTAAGCCCTTGCCGTCGAGGCCGGCCGGCACGGAAATGCCGGGAAGGCCGGCCATGTTCACCGTCACGGTGAAGATGTCGTTGAGGTACATCTTGACCGGATCGGAGGCCATGTCCTCGTCGGCGATTCCGAAGGCGGCCGACGGCGTTGCGGGCGTCAGGATGACGTCGACGCCGGCGGCAAAGACGTTCTCGAAGTCGCGCTTGATCAGCGTGCGCACCTTCTGCGCCTGCAGATAGTAAGCGTCGTAATAGCCTGCCGACAGCACATAGGTGCCGATCATGATGCGGCGCTTGACCTCGCGGCCGAAGCCGGCGGCGCGGGTCTTCTCATACATGTCGATGATGTCCTTGCCCGGCACCCGCAGGCCGTAGCGCACGCCGTCATAGCGGGCGAGGTTCGACGAAGCCTCGGCCGGCGCCACGATATAATAGGCCGGCAACGCGTATTTGGTGTGCGGCAGGGAAATGTCGACGATCTCGGCGCCGGCGTCCTTCAGCCAGGCGATACCCTTCTGCCAGAGCGCCTCGATGTCTTGCGGCATGCCGTCGACACGGTATTCCTTCGGAATGCCGACCTTCATGCCCTTGATCGGTCTGCCGATCGCCGTCTCATAGTCCGGCACCGGGCGGTCGACCGAAGTGGTGTCCTTCGGGTCGACGGAGGCCATCGACTTCAACAGGATCGCGGCGTCGCGCACGTCGCGCGCGATCGGACCGGCCTGGTCAAGCGACGAGGCGAAAGCGACAATGCCCCAGCGCGAGCAGCGCCCGTAGGTCGGCTTGATGCCGACCGTTCCGGTGAATGCGGCGGGCTGGCGGATCGAGCCGCCGGTGTCGGTGGCGGTGGCGCCGGCGCACAGGAAGGCGGCCACGGACGATGCCGAGCCGCCGGACGAGCCGCCAGGCACCAGCTGGGCGTTGTCCAAGGTTCGCTCCGTCTTCGTGCCGCCGGCGGAGACGAAGCCGCCGTCGCCCTGATGCGTGGTCGGCATCACCACCGTGTCGAGGCGCGAGCGCCGCCACGGGTTGATGACCGGGCCGTAATAGGACGTTTCGTTGGACGATCCCATGGCGAACTCGTCCATGTTGAGCTTGCCAAGCATCACGGCGCCGTCGGCCCACAGGTTGGATGTGACGGTGGACTCGTAGCGCGGCCTGAAACCGTCCAGCACATGGCTGCAGGCCTGGGTATGGATGCCTTCGGTGGCAAACAGGTCCTTGATGCCGAGCGGAATGCCTTCCAGCGCGCCGCCGTCGCCCTTGGCGAGCCTGGCATCGGAGCTCTTCGCCATGTCGCGCGCCTTGTCGGCGGTCACAGCCACATAGGCATTGAGCACCGGATTGGCGCGGTCGATCGCCGCGAGATAGGCTTCGGTGATCTCGGCCGCGGAAATCTCCTTGCCGCGCAGCTTGGCGCGGGCCTCGGAAATGGTGAGATGTGTGAGATCGCTCATCAGGCAAGGCTCTTTTCGTAAAACACCGACCACTCGGAATCGGGATAATCCAGCACCGGTCCGCAACGCGAGAATCCGGCGCGCTCATAGACGGTCCAGGCGGCCGGGTGCCGATCGCCGGTTTCGAGAACCAGGCGCCTCAGCCCTTCCTGCCGCGCAAGCGCCTCGACCCGTCCGACGATCTCGGCGCCGATCTTGCGGCCGCGATGCGAAGGCCGCGTATACATGCGCTTGACCTCGCCGACCGTGTCGTCATGGCGCTTGAGCGCGCCGCAACCGACGGCCAGGCCGTCGTCGCGGGCGATAAACACCGTCGTGTCCTTGCCGGCCATCTGCTCGACGGTGAGATGATAGCAATGCTCGGGCGGCGTCAGCTCGAGGCCGGCAATGACGAACTCGTTGCCGAGGCGCGCGACATTGGGGCCGTCGAAGGACTTGGCGAGAACCAGGAGGCGCGCATGATCGGGCGCCTTGACGGTCTCGCCATCGGGAACGACCGGCCCGACGGCAACCTTCTCGATGCCCCAGGGCGTGCGGATCATCCCGCTCCTGACCGCATAGCCGTGGCCGTCGGTGGGGACGCCCTCGATCAGCTTGGCGACC
>JAFKFE010001151.1 GCA_017308345.1 Alphaproteobacteria bacterium
TGCCAACCGCTTTTGACGCGACCGACAGGAGTGCCGCCATGGCCACGACCACCGCCCCCTGGGCCACCGAAAAGCCGACCGCCCTTCTGGTCCTCGCCGACGGCACGGTGATCGAAGGCCGCGGTCTTGGCGCCACGGGATCGGCCGTCGCGGAAGTGTGCTTCAACACGGCGCTGACCGGGTACGAGGAGATCCTCACCGATCCCTCCTATGCCGGCCAGATCGTCACCTTCACCTTCCCGCATATCGGCAATGTCGGCACCAACGACGAGGACATAGAGGACTTGCATCCAGCCGCCCGCGCCGGCGCCGTCGGCGAGGACCAGAAGGGCGGTCGGCTTTTCGGTGGCCCAGGGGGCGGTGGTCGTGGCCATGGCGGCACTCCTGTCGGTCGCGTCAAAAGCGGTTGGCAGCACCGTTCGCGCGGCAAGGCGCGCGAGCTGGATATTTCAGCTCCCACGCGTCGTTTCATTGTCTTATGCAGGACCGAGTACATAGGGGAAGGTGCCGGAGCGGTCAATGCGGTCGCCTCGGACCATTGCTGATTTGCTTTCGTCCAGCAAAATCAGCGGCTTGCCGGGATTTGCGTCACGCGGCCGGCGAAGCTATTGTCCGCCGCATTCGAAGGAGAAGCACGATGCGCGAGAAAATCGCCGAATCCATGAAGAGCGCGATGAAGGCGCAGGACAAGCACCGCCTGCCGACGCTGCGGTTGATCCAGGCCGCCATCCACGATCGCGACATCGCCAATCGCGGCGTCGGCAAGCCGCCGGCGAGCGAGGAGGAGATACTGCAGATCCTCGCCAAGATGGTGAAGCAGCGCGAGGAATCGGCCAAGGCCTTCGAAGACGGCAAGCGGCCGGAACTGGCGGCGCAGGAGCGCGGCGAGATGGAGATCATCCGCGAATTCCTGCCGACGCAACTCGACGACGCGGCAATAACGGCCGCGGCCCGCGAGGCGATCGCGGCGACGGGCGCCGCCAGCCAGAAGGACATGGGCAAGGTGATCGGCGCGCTGAAGCAGAAATATGCAGGCCAGATGGACTTCGCCAAGGCGAGCGCCATCATCAAGGCGCTGCTGCAATAAGGTGCTGCGTCGCTAATCCTTGCACATCGGCAACGGCTGGGGCGGCGGCGCCGGATGGTCGATCTTGTACTGCGCGATGATCGGCTCCAGCGTCTTCCTGGGCCAGAATTTGGGGGTGCCGATCTCGCTCAGGCAGGAGGCGTTCCAATAGAGGCCCGCGCTCGGCAGCGATTGGCCAGCGGCCTTTGCCCGGGCGACAGCGGCGATGTCGCGCGATTCCGGATAGATGTAGAGCGTCGTCGGGTTGTTCTTCGCGATGGGGATGATCTGTTCGGCATCGGCAGGCGGCCAGCTGGTGCAGCCATTGCTGCGGCCGCCGGCATAGTTCACCAGCTTGCCGAACGGGACGAGGCCGTCATGGTCGGCGTATGAACTGCTCGGGTCCTTGCGCATGCACATGCCCCTGAGCAAGGCAGCTGGATGGCCGCCGATCACGCGCTGCCTGGCGTTCGCCGCTTCGCCTTCGCCGTCGAACTGGATGAAGCTGCGCATGAACACCGCGTTCTGTGCGCCGACACGGTAGTAGCCCTTGAAGGACGTCTTGGTTTCGGCGGTCATGTAGGCGCCGCCGGCCGTC
The DNA here is from genome assembly GCA_017308345.1 of Alphaproteobacteria bacterium. Classification (GTDB taxonomy): domain Bacteria; phylum Pseudomonadota; class Alphaproteobacteria; order Rhizobiales; family Rhizobiaceae; genus Mesorhizobium. The sequence goes on from JAFKFE010001151.1 coordinate 1,665, forward strand.
AGCTCGGAGTCCATGGCGTTGCCGAAATTCTTCGCGCAGCGCCTGCCGTTGGAGAAATCGGCGACGCCTTTCAGATTGCGGCCGCCACCATGGCCCGCGGAGAACGCGCGGAAGAACTGCTTGGCTTCGCAGATAACGTAATACCGCTGGCCGAGCACGCTGTTGCCGAGGTCGCCGGGACGGGTGGCATCCATGGCGAAATAGCAGGGGTTGCTGACCGAACCGTCGCTGACCTTCGTCTGATAAAGCGCGCGCGCCCGCTCCAGCACGACCTGCGAGATCTGGCCCTCGCCATCGCCGACATGGCGCAGCAGCCAGTCGGGCACGCTTGACGGCCGCAACGCCGCGTATGAGCTGACAGATGCCGTCATGGCGGCCAGGATCGCGACCAGACAGAAGATGGCCGCGCCCAGCGGAACAGATCTCAACCGCACCGGCTTGCTCCTCGAAGCGTTGTCCGCACCTGTGAATCACCAGCGCCGATCATAGAAGGTCTCGCATCCATCGGCGAAACACTTCTAGTTTAGCGACGCCGTCCGTAGATCGGATTTTCGGCCCGCTTCGATTGAGCTATGATCTGATTCCGGCGCGCCCACGCCTCCTCCCTCCATCGGGAAGCATCGTTCATGCAGGGCAGTCCATCACCCGACCAACTGTTCGAGCGCCAGGCATAAGGAGGGGTTGTCGAGACTGCTCGCGGCAGGAGGTTTTTCGATGCGGCTTTCCGCACCCGTCTATCATCTGAAGCGCCAGGCGCGGCTCCTGTCGCGCCGGGAAAATGTTCCACTCCACACAGCGCTCGACCGCGTTGCCCGTGAAGAAGGTTTTGGTAGCTGGAGCCTGCTTGCGACCAAGGCCGCCGAGGCAGCGCCCGCCGGCAGGCTGTTGGCGCGGCTGATGCCCGGCGACATGGTCCTCGTGGCGGGGCGACCGGGCCAAGGCAAGACGCTGATGAGCCTCGAACTCGCCGTGGCGGCCATGCGACAAGGCAATCGCGCCGTGTTCTTCACCCTGGAATATGCGCATGCCGACATCCTGGACCGGTTCCGTGACATTGGAACCGATCCCGCCGATTTCGACCAACTGTTCGAGTTCGACAATTCCGACGCCATCAGCGCCGGCTACATCATCGAGGCGTTGCGGTCGGCGCCGCGCGGCACGCTGGCGGTCATCGACTATCTGCAACTGCTCGACCAGAAGCGGGAGAATCCCGAGCTCATGGTCCAGATCCGCGCCTTGAGGTCGTTCGCCAGGGAACGGGGACTGGTGCTGATCTTCATCTCGCAGGTCGACAGATCCTACGATTCCTCCGGGAAACCGTTCCCTGATATCGGCGATATCCGGCTGCCGAACCCGCTCGACCTGTCGCTGTTCGACAAGGCCTGTTTCCTGAACAAGGGCGAAATCCGGTTTCAGGCGACTTGAGGGCGATCCGTTGGTGGTTACGCCTGCCGGTCTCGACCTTGACCTGAATCTCAACAGACCCGAGATCGAGACGAACCATGGATCGAAACCGAGCCAGCGACTACTCGCCAGGCCTGGCCAGCCGTCCTTCTTCTGCCTTGTGGTAGAACTGGCTTGCCACGAGCCAGCCTTTGAGCGGCCTGAGCGGCGGGATGCAGGTCGCGAGAACGACCGGGATCGAAACGAAGGCGTGGAACCACATGGAGGGCTCGAAGGTCACCTGCGCCCAGACGGCGAACAGCACCGAAGGCACACAGGCAAAGCAGATGACGAAGAAGGCCGGGCCGTCCGCGGGGTCGGCGAAGGAATAGTCGAGCCCGCAGACATCGCATTTCGGCGCCAGTTTCAGGAATCCCTCGAACAGGTGACCCTCGCCGCAACGGGGACAGCGGCCCCGGATCCCCACTTGCCAGGGTACCAGATGCGGATAATGCGCAAGGTCTTCCATGATCGTCGCTCCTATGGACCTCACGCGGGGCCAGGTCGGCCTTGAGGTCTCGGATGCATACATATATCATACTTGTATGCATACAATGCGACAAAATGTATGGATGAGCGATCCGTGAACGGCGAAGGCGACATCGGCTGGGTTCCGGCTTTGGAAACGGGGCCGCGACCGGTCTATCTGAAGATCGTCGACGCCCTGGCGGATGCCCGCTCGAGCGGCCGATTGCAGCCTGGCGACCGGTTGCCGCCGCAGCGGGAACTCGCCCGGTCGCTGGGGGTCGATCTTACGACCGTCACGCGGGCGTTTTCCGAAGCCAGGCGCAGGAACCTTATCGACGCGACGGCGGGCCGGGGCACCTTCGTCACGCCGGGCGAGCCTGAAGAGCCTGTCCTCGATCTCAGCATGAACATTCCGCCGGCACCGGCCGGCCTCAACCTGCCGGCCTTGATCAGGACGGGTGTCGAAGGGCTGCTCAAGCGCTCCAGCGCGGAAGCCCTGCTTTCCTACCATCCCGGTCCGGGCTCGCCCGTGGAGCGCGCCGTCGGCTCGTCATGGCTTGCCGAGACGGGGGACAGGCTGCCGGTCGACAGGGTCGTTGTCGGCTCAGGCGCGCAGGCGTTGCTCACGGCCGTCGTACTGTCTCAGACCCGCGAGGGCGACACGATACTCGCCGACGCGCTGACCTATCCCGGGCTGATTGCGCTGGCCGGGGCCGCGCGACGCAAGCTCGCCGCCGTCGGAAGCGACGGTGAAGGCATGAGGCCGGATGATCTTGAACAGGCGGCGCGGCTGCATGGCGCCCGCGTTCTCTACCTCAATCCGACGCTGCAAAATCCGACCGCATCGGTCATGTCCGAAGCCAGGCGGCGCGAACTGGCCCGTATGGCCGACGCGCTTGAACTGATCATCGTCGAGGACGATCCCTACAGCCGCCTGCTCGCCGCGCCGCCGTCGGCCTTTCTGGCCCTGGCGCCGGAACGGACCTTCCATATCGCGACGCTGGCGAAATGCATCTCGCCTTTCCTGCGGACGGCCTTCCTGGCTGCGCCCGATCCGCAGGCCGCGGAGCGGATCGCGGCGGCACTACGCGGCACGACACTGATGGCGCCGCCACTGATGACTGGGCTGGCCTGCGAATGGCTGCGTAGCGGTCTTGCCGGGGAAATCACCGCCGCCGTGCGCGCCGAAGCGCAGGCCAGGCAGCAGATCGCCCGCGACATCCTGCCCGAAGGCTTTGTGGCATCGGAGTCCAGCCTGCATCTGTGGTATCCGCTGCAGAGCCAATTGCGCTCCACCGAACTCGCCGCCATCGCCCGCCGCCGAGGGCTCGCCATCAGCCCCGCGGAAGAGTTCGCCGTCGGGCGTGAGTTTCCCAACGGCTTCCGCCTGGCGCTGGGCGCCACGCCCAATCGCGAACGGTTGAAGGAAGGCCTTGAAAGCCTGGCCTCCATCCTGTCGGGAGTGCCAGGGCCGCCGCGACCGC
>JAFKFE010001152.1 GCA_017308345.1 Alphaproteobacteria bacterium
TCCTTGAACAGCCAGCCACCGGGCTCGATGTCGATGGTTTCGCCGGGCGCCAGCACCTTTTCGAAGACATTGCCGTAGCCGTGCAGCCAGACGATGCCGTCGCCGGTCTCGCCACGGAAGCGATCGATGAAGAAGCCGCTCTGCCCGAACAGCATCGTTCCCAGCCCGCGCACCCGCTCGAACGTGTAGTCGACGCTGGCGGTCGCGGCCAGGAACTGATGCTCGCGCACCTGGATCTCCTCGCCGCGCCGGAGATGGATCGGCACGATATGGCCCGGACCGTCGCGGCTGAAGGCGATGACGCCCGGCCCGGTCGCCTCGGTGACGAAGATCTGCATGCCCGCGATCATGCGCTTCAGCGCGCCCTTCAGCGACTTCAGGCCGATGGTGATGGTGGTGTTCTTCCAGAGCAGGATATGGTGTTCGAAATAGACCGGCATGTTGGTCACATCGACCGACAGCACCGGCACCAGTTCGCCCGCGACGTGATAGGTCACGCCGCCAAAAGTCTCATCCGACACTTCGGTCGGCATCAGTTCCGGCAGGCTCGGCATGGCAATCCCCCTTTGCGGGCGCCGCCTCTGCCTTGTGAAGGGTGCGACGCCAGCGAGGAGAAGCCTTGATCGCGCGGATCGGCGCGATCAAATCAAAAGCGCGCGATGAACAGGCACGCCGATCTAGCCGAGCCGCTTCTCCAGGATGAGCGCGGGCAGTCCCGAATTGCCGCCGCAATCCGCAGTCCGGCCTGCCCGCCGGAACCCGTTCGCCTCGTAGAACGCGATCGCCGCGGCATTCGCCGGCTCGACCTCCAGCCGCAGCGTATCCATCTCCGGAAAACTGGCTTCGACTTCGTCAAGCAGCGACTGGCCAATCCCCTGCCGCTGGCAGGCCGGGTGCACGTAGAGCTGGTTCAGAAGGACAAGCTTCGGGTCGGTGGTCGCGGCGGCGAATGCCATGCCGCCGAGCCGCTTGCCGTCGTCGGCCACCAGGAACTCGGAATTCGGCCGCGTCAGCCGCGCCTTGAGCGAGGCGATCGAATGCCAGTCGTCGGTGATCGCCGTGACCCGCTCGGCGCCGTAGATGGCGTCATAGGTCGCGTGCCAGGTCTCGACCAGCAACGCACGGACCGCGACAAGATCGCGCTCGCTGGCGGTGCGGACGAACATCGGCCTATTCGATGCCGAGCTTGGCCTTGACGAGGTCGTTGACCGCCTGCGGATTGGCCTTGCCGCCGGTCGCCTTCATCACCTGGCCGACGAACCAGCCGGCCATGGTCGGCTTGGCGCGCGCCTGCTCGGCCTTGTCGGGGTTGGCGGCGATCACCTCGTCGACGGCCTTCTCGATGGCGCCGGTATCGGTGACCTGCTTCATGCCGCGGCTCTCCACCAGCTCGCGCGGATCGCCACCTTCGTTCCAGACGATCTCGAACAGGTCCTTGGCGATCTTGCCGGAGATGGTGCCTTCCTTGATCAGGTCGAGCACGGCGCCGAGCTGCTCAGGCGAAACCGGAGCATTTTCAATGTCTTTTCCGGCCTTGTTCAATTGACCCAGAAGATCGTTGATGACCCAGTTGGCGGCAAGCTTGCCGTCGCGGCCCGCAGCCACCTTCTCGAAATAGTCGGCGATCGGCTTTTCCGAAACCAGGACCGAAGCGTCATAAGCCGAGAGGCCGAGCACATCGACGAGCCGCGCCTTCTTGTCGTCGGGCAGTTCCGGCAGGTCCTTGGCGAGCGCGTCGACATAGGCCTGATCGAACTCGAGCGGCAGAAGGTCCGGGTCGGGGAAATAGCGGTAGTCGTGCGCCTCTTCCTTGGAGCGCATGGAGCGCGTCTCGCCCTTGACGGCGTCGAACAGGCGCGTCTCCTGATCGATGGCGCCGCCGTCTTCCAGAATGGCGATCTGCCGACGCGCCTCGTATTCGATGGCCTGGCCGATGAAGCGGATCGAGTTCATGTTCTTGATCTCGCAACGCGTGCCGAATTCGCCGCCCGGACGGCGCACCGAGACGTTGACGTCGGCGCGCAGCGAGCCCTCGTCCATGTTGCCGTCGCAGGTGCCGAGATAGCGCATGATCGAGCGCAGCTTGGTGACATAGGCCTTGGCCTCGTCGGCCGAGCGGATGTCGGGCTTGGAGACGATCTCCATCAGCGCCACGCCGGAGCGGTTCAGATCGACGTAGGACATGGTCGGATGCTGGTCGTGCATCGACTTGCCGGCATCCTGTTCGAGATGCAGGCGCTCGATGCCGACCTCGATGTCCTCGAACTCGCCCTGGCGGTCGGGGCCGACAGAAACGATCACCTTGCCCTCGCCGACGATCGGCTGCTTGAACTGCGAGATCTGGTAGCCCTGCGGCAGATCCGGATAGAAATAGTTCTTCCGGTCGAAGACCGACTTGTGGTTGATCGCGGCCTTTAGCCCGAGCCCGGTGCGGATCGCCTGCTTGACGCATTCCTCGTTGATGACCGGCAGCATGCCCGGCATCGCCGCGTCGACCAGGCTGACATTGGCGTTGGGCGCGGCGCCGAACGAGGTCGAGGCGCCGGAGAAAAGCTTGGCCTTCGAGATCACTTGCGCATGCACTTCGAGCCCGATGATGATCTCCCAATCGCCGGTGGCGCCGGGGATCAGACGTTTCGCGTCGGGGGTGCGGGTGTCGATGATGCTCATGGGGGCCTGCGAACTTGATACGTGACTTTCACGTTTAAAGTGAAAGCACTCGCTAGTCCAAACTGCCGGATGAGACAAGCGCAAAGCCGGAACGCTGGCTTTTTACGCGACTTTGCCCTATAGGACGCCCACCCCAATGGAGAGTGGATGTCCACTTACGCTCAGTCCCGGTGAAGCCCTGACCTCGTAACGAGGCAGGGCAGAAAAACCTGAAACCCCGTGCCGCGAAGCCTCGCGGCGGCGGCTTTTGTTGTTTTTCCCGGGACTTTCTCCAATGGACATATCGCGCAACGAACAGCGCATCCTGCACCTGCTCGCGCAAGGCGGGCGCATCGAAATCGAAAAGAACGAGAGCAGGAAGATCGCCTCGGTCCAGTGCCTGACCCGCGACGGCTGGCGCTATCCGGGCTTCGACCTGGAGCTCTTTCGAAAACTGAGACGCAAGAAAGCGGTGTCCTCGACGGGCGGCGGCCCTTACCGCATCACCCGGCGCGGGCTCGAACTCGTCCGCGCCGAACTCGACAACCGATAGAACGCGCTAGACGCCGCCGGCTGGCAACAGCCGGCGGCCTTCACCCCGCCTCAAGCGGTGGCGATGTATTGCTTGATTTCCTCGGCCTCGCGCTCGACGTCCTCGATGCGGCGCTTGACCACGTCGCCGATGGAGACGATGCCGTCGAGCATGCCGCCCTTTTCCACCGGCAGGTGGCGGAAGCGGCCTCTGGTCATGATCTCCATGACCTCGTTGACCGTGTGGTTTTCGTTGCAGATCTTCACCTTCGGCGTCATCGCCGAACGCACGGCGATGTCGAGCGCCGCCGCACCTTCCCTGGCCACCACCCGCACGATGTCGCGCTCCGAGAGAATGCCGACGATCTTGCGGTCGCCATTGGTGATGACGAGCGCGCCGATCCTGTGCTCGGCCAGCATGCGAATGGCCTCGCTCAGTTTTTCATTGGGCCCGAGCGTGAACACGCCATGACCCTTGCTTTCCAGAATTGCCTTTACCGTCATGGCGTCCTCCACAGCCTTTGACGCCGGCTCCCGCCCCGACCGGCCTTTCAGCCCCCGGCGCCCTTAAGGAAGACACCGGGTACCTGGGCAACATCGTGCGCCGTGATTGGTTGCATTTCAAGTGCGCCTAAGGACTAGGCGGCAGCCAGCCGCGGTCGAAAAACCGCAGTCCGAAAAAGCCGGCGACGAAGCCGCCGATATGGGCCTCCCAGGCGATCTGGCCGTCGATGCCCGGCGCGTAGCCGAGCAGGCCGGTGGCCAGATTGATGACCATCCAGACGCCAAGAAAGGTCATGACGCCGCGTGAACGCAAAACGGCAGCGATCGGCAGCGGCTCGCCGGCGAAGGCCGCACTTCCGGACGAACGGTCGACGCGGAATCCATAGCGCGCCGCCGCGCCCATCATGCCGGAGATCGCGCCCGATGCGCCGACGAGCGGCACCTCGCCATAGGGATGCAGCGCCCAGAAAAGAGCGACCGAGGCCAGCCCGGTGACGGCATAGAACACCACGAATCGGAACGCGCCGAGACGATTGGCCAGCGGCGAGCCGAAGGCTGCAAGCCAGATCATGTTGATGGCGATATGGGCGACACCCCCATGCATGAACGCGTAGGTGAACGGACGCGTGAACAGGAACCAATCGAAGCCGTACCGGCCGGTATACAGCACCGGAATGAAGGCTCCGTCATAGAGCAGCGTCATTTGCTGCGTTTCGTTCAGCACATATTGCTGCAGCAGGTAGACCGCCGCGCAAATGCCGATGACGGCGAGCACCACCGGCGGCAGGTTGAAGACGGGTTCGCGCCGCCGAGGCTCGACAGCTTCGTCCAGCCTTGGTTCGGTTTCAGCGGGGTTTACAGGTTCGCTCATGCACCCTTGCAGGTCCGGGACTCGATTCGGCGAGCATGTAGATCACGCCCTTTCGAATCACAAACAGCGAATCGCCACAGGGCGAATCAAAAAAGAAGGCCGTCCAGGATTTCCCTGAACGGCCGGTCGAGTCCCCTGCTCCCCGTAAACTCGTGACTGAAGTGCTGCCGATCGCCGCTAGAGCGACCGTTTTGGAGTGGTTTTGATGTGCCACAGGCCTCAGCGGCACGCAATGTAAACCACTTGTTAACCTTAACGGCCCCGAGGCGTGAACAAACGTTAACGATACTGGCACGCATCCTGCTCCGCACCGCATGAAGGTCATCGGAGGGCGCCCTGTCTGTTCGCCGATGGGACATCAAAAGACAGATTGTGCGGAGCGGAATGGAAATGAAAGAAAAAGGATCGATCGCGCTGTTCCAATATTGGAACCAGTTGCGTGATGGCCGCCTCGCCCCGAAGCGATCGGAAGTGGAGCCGGCGGACATCAAGTCGCT
>JAFKFE010001153.1 GCA_017308345.1 Alphaproteobacteria bacterium
GGACGCGACCGCTGAGCAGGCTGACGAAGGTGGTCTTGCCGGCGCCGTTGCGGCCGAACAGGCAAAGCACCTCGCCCTTGTTGAGGACGAGGTCGAGGCCGTGAAGCACCTGCACCTCGCCATAGAAGCAATCGAGCCCGGCAATCGTGAGCAGCCCCGCCTCAGCCATGGGTCGCTCCGAGATAGGCATCCTGCACCTGCGTGTCGGCGCGGATCTCATCCGGCGTGCCTTCGGCGAGGATCTTTCCCGAATTGAAGACGGTGATGCGGTCGGCAAGCTGCATGACGACCGGCATGTTGTGCTCGATCAAAAGCACCGTCGCGTCCTTGGCGATCTCGCGCACCAGGGTGATGAAATTGTCGATCTCGCTGTCGGCCAGGCCTTGCGTCGGTTCGTCGAGGATAAGCAGGCGCGGCCTCAGCGCCAGGCCCATCGCCACTTCCAGCAGGCGCTGGTGACCGTAGGAAAGGTGCGCGGCCAGCGTGCCCGCCCGCTCGGCGAGGCCGGTACGCTCGAGCGCCGCCATGACGCCGGTCCTCACCTGCCCCTTCGTGCGGCCGTCCGTCAGCGTGCGCTGCACCGGTAGCGCGACATTGTCGAAGGCAGTGAGATTGGCGAAGACGCTGGTGATCTGAAAGGTGTAGGCGACGCCAAGGCGAACCCTCTTGTAGGCCGGCATTGCGGTGATGTCGGCGCCGTCGAAGACGATTGTGCCCGACGAGGGCCGGACGCGACCGCTGAGCAGGCTGACGAAGGTGGTCTTGCCGGCGCCGTTCGGGCCGATGATGGCGCGGATCTCGCCCGGCATCAGCGCGAAGTCGACCCCGTCGACGGCGCGCAGGCCGCCGAACTGCCGCGACAGGCCCTTGGTGGTGAGCAGCGGCTTCATGGCAGCCACCCCAGCCAGCGCTGGCGGATCGAGCCCAAAACGCCCTTCGGGAAGAACAGCACCAGCAGGATGAGCGCCACGCCGACGATCAACAGATAGGCGGAGGTGAAGCCGCTGGTGATGTCGGTGACATAGTACATGAACAGCGTGCCGATGAGCGGCCCGAGCGTGGTGGCCGCGCCGCCGAGCAGGACCCAGAGCAGAGGCAGGATCGAGTACTGCACCGAGGCGAAGCTGGAACCGACATAACCGAACAGCAGCGCGTAGGCGGCGCCCGAGGCCGCGCAGACGGCGCCGGAGGCGACGACCGCGGCGAGCTTGTTGGCGCCGGTGTCGTAGCCCAGCATTTTCGTGCGCTCTTCATTCTCGCGGATGGCGACCAGCACGCGGCCGAAGCGGGAGCGGACAAGGGCAAGCGTGATCAGCAGAACCACCGCGAACAGCGCCAGCGCGCTCATGTAGCGCACGGTCGGGTCGGTCAGGTCGAGCGCGTCGCCGCCGACCGTGACAACCCGCGACGCCTGCTGGATGACCAGGCCCTGGTCGCCGCCGGTCCAGGCGGCGAAATAGAGGATGAGCAGGTAGAAGACCTGCGCGAACATCATGGTGCCGATCATGAAGGCGACACCCGAGGTGCGCAGCGCCAGCAGGCCGATGACCAAGGCGAGCAGCGCGCCGCAGGCGACCCCGGCGACGAAGGCTTCCGGCACGCCCCAGCCGAGATGATAGACGGTCAAGCCCGCGCCATAGAGGCCGGCCGAGAAGAACATGGCGTGGCCGAGGCTGAGCAGGCCGACATAGCCGAAGAGCAGATTATAGCCCATGGCGAAGACGGCCAGCGCCATGATGCGGGCGAACAGGCCCTGGTGGTAATCCGGCAGGACGAAGTTCAGCACGAACAGGAGCGCGACGACCGCGATGTGCAGGGCATAGGCCTTTGCCGGCGAAGCATCCCTCATCGCGGCGCGGTTCCGAACAGGCCCTGCGGCCGGAACACCAGCACCATGGCGACCACCAGCGTGGCGATGATCTTGGCGAGCGTCGGCGAGAAGAACATCGAGACGATGCCGTCGGACAGGCCGATCAGGACGGCCGCGACCACGGTGCCGCGTAGCGAACCCAGACCGCCGATGATGACGACGATGAAGGACAGGAGCAGCGGGTCCTGCCCCATCAGGTAATGCGCCTGGCTGATCGGCACGATCAGCACCGCGGCGATCGCGGCCAGCATGGCGCCCACGGCGAAGACGCCGGCATAGACGCGCTCGACCGGGATGCCGAAGGCCTGCGCCGTCTCGCGGTCATACTGGGTGGCGCGCATGATCAGGCCGATCCTGGTGCGGGTCAGCACAAGCCAGGTGATCACGAGCAGGATTGCGGATGCGGCGACCACCGACAGCTTGTAGCCGGAATAGCCGAACCACGGCAGAAGGATGCGGTAGCTGAAAGGCGGCTCTACGGGACGCGCCTCCGGCCCGTAGAAAGTGAGCGCCAGCTGCTGGATGATGTAGAGCATGCCGATGGTGGCGACGATGGTGCTTTCGGGATTGTAGTTCAGCCGGCGCAGCACCAGCCATTCGGCAAGAAACGCGACCAGCCCGACGAGCAGGGGCGCGATCACCAGTGCCGCCACGAAGCCGATGGCCGGGTGGCCCGAAATCGCCGTCGAGATCGCCCAGGCTAGCACCGCGCCCAGCATGAAGAACTCGCCATGGGCGACGTTGACGATGCGCATGACGCCGAACACCAGCGACAAGCCGAGCGCCGTCAGCGCCAGCACGGCGGAGGTGACGAGGCCTTCGAGGGCGGCGAGGAGGAGGTGGGGACCGAAGTGCATGGATTATCTGCCCGGGACAGGCGCGCGAAACACCTTCCCCTGCCCTGCCGGATCCAGCAGGACAGAGGAGAGTGGCTTGGCGCTCACGCTCGCTGAAGACGCAACGCTCACAGCGCCTGCGTCGTATAATCCCCTTCCGGCTCGTAGAGTCCGTCCTCGATCTTGGTCTTGTGCACGACCTTGAGCTTGCCGCCTTCGACCTTGGAGATGTTCTGGATGCCGAAACACTGGTGGATCTTGCCGTTGAAGGTTTTCGGACCCTGCGGGTGCTCCGGCCCCTCGGCGAATTCCTTCAGCGCCTCGGTCGCCTCGACCAGCTTGGCGCGGTCTTCCGGCCCCTTGTAGCCGGCATCTTCCATTGCCTTCTTGACGACATAGAGCGTTTCCCAGCAGCCGAACATGTGGGCGGCGGTGGAGACGTCCTTCGGATCGCCGACGGCGGCGCCGTTGTCATCGATGCCGACGGCGGCGCGGTAGGCCTTCTGCGCGGCGGAATCATCGGGCTGCGCGTAGCGCGGCGAGCCTTCCCAGAAATGGCTGCCGTCGAGGAATTCGAGGCCGGGGCTGTTGATGTCGACGGCCTCGAGCGAGTCGATGAAGCCGAAAAGCTGCGGCCTTTGCGAGCCGTAGAACTCGCCGAGTTCCTTGACGAAGGTGAGCACGGCCGGACCGACCATGACATGGTAGATCACCTCGGTTTCGGCCGGGATCTGCGGGAAGTACTTGGTGAAGGACGACTCCGTCGGCGGGATGGCGATCTGGGCGATGACGTCGGCGCCTTGCGCCTTCAGCGCCGGCGGCAGATAGTCGCGATGATCGTAGCCGAAGGCGAAGTCCGGGAAGATCTGCGTCACCTTCTTGCCGGCGTTGGCCGCGATCCAGGGCGCCATCGCCTGGATCTGGCTCTTCACGTCGGTGATGCCAGGCTGGAAGACATAGCGGTTGAGCTTGGTCGAGGCGACGTGGTGGCCTTCGCTGACCACGAAATAGGGTATCTTGTTCTCGCCGGCGGCGGGCGCGGAACCGATCACGACATGCGAGAACAGGGTGCCGAAGACGATGTCGGTCTTGTGCTGCTTGGCGAACTTGGCCACCACCTCGGCGCCGCGGGCGGGATCGGTGCCGTCATCCTCGATGACCAGCTCGACCGGCCGGCCGCTGATGCCGCCGGCGTCGTTGATCGCCTTGACGGCGGCGGCACTCGTCCTTTCGTACCAGCGGCCATAAGCGGCGCCGATGCCGGTGCGGTGCGACTGGAAACCGATCTTGATCGGCGCCGAGCTCTGCGCCTGGCTGTAGCGGACGAAGCCTGGCGCCAGCGCGAGGCCGGCGCCGGCGGCCATGCCCTTCAGCGCGGTGCGGCGCGACAGCGTCGTCTTGGAGAGATCGAAAAATCCGTTCTTGTCAGCCATGTCCGTTCCCCTGTTTTTTCAGTCTTGACCAGCGATGAGGCGGCTAAACCATCCCTTTCCAAAGGATGGGAAAATTGCATGTGTACAAACTAAATCACCAAAGCTTTGGCCTGGCAAGCGAGCTTTACCCGACGGCATTGGAGGCACGCCCTTGTGTCATCCGGCGGTCGGCGTGGCAAGCAACCAAAGGCCGAAGATCGTGTAGGCGATCATCAGCAAGGTGAGCGGCAATTGACTGAGCGCCGCGCGCGACGGCTGCCGATAGAGCCGCCAGGCAAGGCCATGCGCCACAAGCACCGCCAGCACATGACCGGCGATGATCACACCGGCCTGCAGATTCCACAACCACCAGGCCGACTGAGCGCCGGCGACAACGCCGGCCTCGACCATCATGTCGGCGGTGCCGAACAGATTCCAGCCGAGCGCGAGAGGATCGGAGAGCGCGACCAGCGCATACTGGCCGTCGACCAGGAGCACGGTGAGGTAATGCGCGATGTGGTAGGCAAGCGCGATCGGCACGATCGACCAGACCAGCAGGCCGGCAGCCTTTCCGAACGACTGCGCATCGCCGGCGAGACGCTGGCCGAGAAAGACGGCCAGCGCGAACACCGCCGCCAGCAAAATGAACGTGAGCACGAGGCCGAAGCTGCCGACGCCGATCAGCGCGGTGCGGCCGGGAAATTCCAGCGGGTTGACGCCGAACAGGCCGAGCCAGAAGAAAGTCTTCGACAGGCCGTCGAAGGATACCGAGGATAGCGCCAGCAGGAGGAAGGCCGTGCCGCTTGGCGGCAAGGGTTCGGCCGCCAGCAGCTTGGCGCCGGGCCAGCAAAGGCTCAACCGGCCCTCATGGCGCTCGAAAGGCGCGAAGCGGGCGACCATGGCGAAGAAGATGGTCAGGAATTCGCCGCGCTCCGAAGACGAGCATGGCGACGAAGCTGACCAGCCAGTAGAGGCCGGCGGCAAAGGCCAGGCGGGCCGGATCGTCGGGAGCGGGATCGATCAGCTCGAACCAGGCGAACGCGAAGAACAGCACGAAGGCCGGCCAGTGGCCGAGCCTTGGCGGCAGGCGTGGTGAAAGCCTGTCGTCGCTGTGTCGGCTGAAGAGCCGGCTCGCTACGCGCCAGGGCCCATACCACGGATTGAGCCATGACCAGAGGTCGCCGAAGACGCCCTGCAGCAGCGTGAAGCCGGCCCAGAGCAGGGTCCATATCACCAGCGGCAGGGGATTGGAGAGCGGGTCGCGGCTGCCGGAAAGGCCTGCGGCGACGAGCAGCGCGAAGCCGGCAAAGGAAATCAGGCTGACAATGACGCGCGGGCGATCGTTAAGCGGGAAGAGCGACAGGCGCTTGCGCCAGAAATTATCGAGGGCGGCAGGCGGCAGCAGCGCGAGCACGAGGAAGCTGACGGCGACGGCAAGCGCGCCGCCGGCGAGGTAGTAGCCGGTGGGCAGAAGCAGGACGTGGCCACGGTCCGAGGCGTGGGCGAAGGCGTGGGTGGGGAGGAGGGCTGCAAAGGTCGTTGTAACAAAGGCCAATCTCCAAGGATGACGCTCTACGGCGTCCCCCTCTGTCCTGCCGGACATCTCCCCCACTTGGGGGGAGATTGGCGGTTTCGGCGCCGGCACTCGCCCTGCAACGTGGGAGATTGGCGAAAGC
>JAFKFE010001154.1 GCA_017308345.1 Alphaproteobacteria bacterium
CTTGGCTTTGGGCAATTACTCACTTAGTGTGATTTATGTCAAGCCGGAATCGATGCTGCGGCGCAGCAGAAATGACGCTGCGCGATCCCGGTCCGGAGAGGCGGCCGGCAATTTGCGAGTGGGAAGGCGCTCGACCTAAGGGCGGGCGATCTCGGCCAGGATCCAGTCGCGGAAGGCGCGGATCTTCGGCACGTTGCGGCGCGCCGTCGGGTAGACCAGCCAATAGGCATGGCCGTCGTCGCCGACCAGGTCGAAGGGCTGGATCAGGCGGCCGTCGGCGATCTCGTTCCTGAACAGCGCCCTGGTCAGAATCGCCACGCCATGGCCGGCCATTGCCGCGTTCGCCTCATAGGCCTGCGCGCCCATGCTGGAGCCCGGCCGTTTGGCGAGATCGTGCCCGGTCACGCCGGCGGCCTCGAGCCACTGCGACCACCAGATGTCGCCGGGATCGAGGATCGGCAGGCGCAACAGGTCCGCCGGCTCCTTGACGCCGCCGATGCTCGCCGCGAGCTTCGGACTCAGCATCGGCGTGAAGTCGGCGTCGAGCAATTTATGTGCCTCCAGGCCTGGCCACTTGCCGCCGCCGGAGCGGATGGCGAGGTCGACATCCTCGCGCGCGAAATCGGTCAGGCGGCTCGACGTGTCGAGCCGCACGGCAAGCGCCGGATGGGCGAGTTGGAACGCTCCCAGATGCTGCGCCAGCCAGTTCGAGGCGAAGGTCAGCACGGTGGTGACGCAGAGCAGGCCATCGGCGCCGCCGCGCGCCGCGGCATAGGCCTGCGCCAGGATGGCGAAGGCTTCGCTGACGGCGGGCGCAAGCCGCCGGCCGGGCTCCGTCAATTCGATCTGCCGTGGACGCCGCAGGAACAGCGGCGCGCCGATGCGCTCCTCGAGCAGCTTGATCTGGTAGCTCGCCGCCGCCTGGGTCATGCCCAGTTCCCGCGCCGCCTTGGTGAAGGACAGGTGCCGGGCCACCGCCTCGAACACCCGGATCGCCTGCAGCGGCGGCAGCGGCGCGAGCTGCGGAGAGCTGAGATCGGGCATAAGGCCTCCTTATGGGCCATGATCGAGGTTTGATTGGAAGCACGAACCAGCCACCCCGATATTTGGGGTCGACGATCAATCCAGTTCAAGCATAGCGAAGGCTGACGATCATGGTCACGGTTCAGGAAGAGCTCGTTTCGCCCCCCGCACGCGGCTGGTTTTTCAGGCTGGCACGGGAATTTGCAAGGTTTTCGGGACGCAGGCGCGGCTATGTCGATGTCCGGGAATTATCCGAACATCTGCAGCGCGACATGGGTTTCCTCGACGGTAACGACCCGCACGGCCCCTCGCAATAACCGGCCCTTTTTATGGGCAATCAGCCGGCAAGGAGGGCTTCGGCCGTCCGCTCATCGGTGATGAGGCCGTTGCCAAGCCGGCGATTGACGGCGGCGAGGATGCCCGGCAGCTTGCGTTCGCCCATGGCCAAGGCGATGACCAGCGACCTTTCCCGCGACGGCAGCGCGGCGGAGGAGACGCGGTCGTTGGTGATGCCCTCGATCATGCGGCCTTCGCGGTCGAACACCCAGCCGACGATCTCGGCGATGCCGCCGGCCTTCTGCAACGCCTTCAGCTCGCTTTCGGAGATGAAGCCGTCCTCGTAGAGCGGCGCCCTGGGACCTAGGTCGCCGATGCCGACGAAGGTGACATCGGCCTCGGCCGCCAGCGCCAATGTGGGCTGGATCATCGGCTGGTTGAGCAGCATCTCGCGCTCTTCCGGTGAAGACGCGATGACCGGCAGAGGCATGGGGAAGGAGCGCGCCTTGACGCGGTCGGCCATTGTGAAGATGACGTTGTAGAAGGCGGCCGAGCCGTCGGGCGAGATGTTGCCGGTCAAGGACACCACCTTGTGCTGCGGGCATTCCATCGGCGGCAGCTGCTCGATCGCCGCCTTCAGCGTGCGCCCGGTGCCGATCGCCATGACGATGGGGGTTTCCGAACGCAGCCGGCGTTCGATCTCGGCCGCCGCCGCCTCGGCGATGCCGATCGTCGTCGAGTTCGACGTCGGGTCGCTCGGCACCACTTCGACAAGGTCGAGCGCGAAGCGCGACTTCAGCCGCGCGGCAAGGTCGAGGCAATTGGCGATCGGATGATCGACACGCACCTTGATCAGGCCCTCCGACATGGCGAGCGACACCAGCCGCTGCGCCGTCTGCCTGGAAATGCCCAATTTGGCGGCGATCTGGTCCTGCGTGTTGCCGGCAACGTAATATAGCCAGCCGGCGCGCGCCGCGTCGTCCAACCTGGTGCTGCCGGTTTCCTGTCGCGAACTCACGTCCTGCCTCCCAACCCGTGCGATGCTGAAACGGGCGCCATAGCTTACAGCGAATATGCCCGCGCGCAATTGTCTATCGAAAGAGCAATTGCTTGAAGCTCTTACCGGTTTGCAAAGGACCTGCCGGCCGCCTGCCCGACCATTTGCCGGCGGAACGGTTTATCTCCACCGGGAAACCGATTAAGGGGATCGGCGATAAGGAGCCGCGCATGACGCCGAAAGCCGTTTTCTGGGATATGGACGGAACGCTGGTCGACAGCGAGCCGCTGCATGAGGCGGCGCTTGTGGCGGCGCTGCGCAGCGTCGGCATCGCGCCGCCGGTCGACCTGCACGAGCGCGTGCTGGGCATCGCCGCATGGCCGGTCTACGAGATGCTGCGCGACGAATTCGGCCTCGGCCTGCCCTTCGACGAATGGATCGTGCGCAAATACGATCACTACCTGCCGTTGGCCGAAACGCTGAAGCCGCGCCCCGGCGCGCTCGAGGCGTTCAATGACTTGCGCGCGCTCGGCGTCGAGCAGGCGGTGGTCTCTAATTCCGACAGGCTGATCGTCGACGCCAATCTGCGCGCCGTCGGCCTCACCTATCCGGGCATGATGACGGTCAGCCGCAACGACGTGATCGACGGCAAGCCGCTTCCCGAACCCTTCCTGCGCGCCGCCTATCTCGCCGGCGTCGATCCGGCGGAGGCTTTCGCCGTCGACGACAGCCTGACCGGCGCCATGGCCGGACTGGCAGCGGGAATGAAGACGATCTTCTGGCCGGAAGCGCCGATGGAGGGGCCGGCCGGGGCGATCGTCATCAGCAGCGCTGAGGAATTGCGGGCCCAGTTGGGGCTCTAACCCCAGGCGTCAGCGCTGCCCCTCATCCGCCCTTCGGGCACCTTCTGTAGACCGGGGAGAAGGAAGAGGCTTTCAATTCCGGTAGACCGGCTCTTCCTCGTCGAGGATCGCCTTCAGCTCGGCCAGATGGCGCTCGGCCTGGCCGGGGTAGTCGTCCATCTCGCGTGCGGTCTTCTCGGCGATCTCGTCGGAGAGGGTGCGCAGCGGCCGCCCGGTCCACAGCGCCTTGATGTAGGTCTCGGCGGCGCGCTCGAAATAGAACATGCGATTGAAGGTGTCGGCGACGGTGTCGCCGATGACCATGACGCCGTGATTGCCCATGACCATGACCTTGACCTTGGGGTCGGTGAGAAGCTGCGAGCAGCGCTCGCCCTCTTCCTCGAAGGCCAACCCGCCGTAATTGGCGTCGACGACGTGGCGGTTGAAGAACATGGCCGAGTTCTGGTCGACCGGCGGCAGCGTCGAATCGGCGAGCGAGGCGAGCACGGTGGCGTGGATCGAATGGACATGCATGGCGCAGCGCGCATGCGGGACGTTGCGATGGATGGCGCCATGCAGGCCCCAAGCGGTCGGGTCGGGCGCGTCGGGACCGGACAGCGTTTCGGGATCGTTGGCGTCGATCAGAAGCAGGTCGCTCGCCTTGATGCGCGAGAAATGCACCTGGTTCGGGTTCATCAGGAACTTGGTGCCATCCTCGTTGACGGACAGCGAGAAATGGTTGGCGACCGCCTCGTGCATGTTGAGCCGCGCGGTCCAGCGGAAGGCGGCGGCGAGATCGACCCGCTCCTCATAATAGGGCAGGTTGCTCAGCGGCTCCTTGTGCAGGCGGGCAAGGCTCATCGAAAAATCCTCCGCTTAGGTCTTGTTCCAGAGAATGCCGTGCGTGGCGGCCGCCAGCAACCGATAACTGGTGGCTCAGCGGATCAAGCCGCCGAGCGCGCCGATTGCAGGCCACCCTGCTCCACGATGAAATCGATCACTTCCTGCAATCCCTTGCCGCGCGACAGATCGGTGAAGCCGAACGGCCTTTTGCCGCGCATGCGCCCGGCATCGCTCTCCATGACGTCGAGGTTGACGTTCACATAGGGCGCCAGATCGCTCTTGTTGATGATGAGGAAATCCGAGCGGGTGATGGCCGGGCCGCCCTTCCTCGGGATCTCCTCGCCCTGGCAGACCGAGATGACATAAAGCGTCAGATCGGCAAGGTCGGGCGAGAAGGTGGCAGCGAGGTTGTCGCCGCCGGACTCGATGAAGATGATGTCGAGGTCGGGGAACTTCCTGTTCAGCTCGGCAATGGCGCGCAGGTTGATCGAGGCATCCTCGCGAATGGCGGTGTGCGGGCAGCCGCCGGTCTCGACGCCGACGATGCGCTCCTCCGGCAGCGCCTGCAGGCGGGCCAGCATCATGGCGTCTTCCTTGGTGTAGATGTCGTTGGTCACGACGGCGATTGAAAAATCGTCGCGCAACGCCTTGCAGAGCTTTTCGGTGAGCGTCGTCTTGCCGGAGCCGACGGGGCCGCCGATGCCGACGCGAAGAGGACCGTTTTTCGACGTCATACCGGAAACTCCGTGATGGCAAGGATGACAAAGCCCGCTCCGATCATCAGGCAGAGCGGCGAATAGAGGCGCTGGTCGAGCCGCGCGAAGGGTTGTTCGGGCGCGAGCCGGCGCCACCAGGGCGTGAAGCCGGCAATGCCGCGTCCAACGAAGACGAGGCCGATCATCAGCGCCGTGGCAGCCAGCCCTTCCCTCGGAAAGGGCGTGGCGAACACGCCCTCGAGCGCCAGCGGCCAGAGCGTCGCCAATGCCAGGCAGGCGGCGACGGCGAAGCTCGCGACGGCCGAGGGCATCTCGTCGACGCCACGGAAGCCG
>JAFKFE010001155.1 GCA_017308345.1 Alphaproteobacteria bacterium
AGCGTCGAGAACATCGGGGCGCGGCGGCTGCAGACGGTGATGGAGCGCGTGCTGGACGAAATCTCCTACGACGCTCCGGACCGCAACGGCACCGCCGTCACCATCGACGCCGCCTATGTCGAGAAGCATGTCGGCGACCTGTCGCGCAACACCGACCTGTCGCGCTTCATCCTCTGAGCCCTTGAGTTTCGGGCTGGCTTTCCGGCCGGCCCGAAACGCCCGCTCCATGCGAGGTGTGGCCAAATGGAAGCATCCGGCCACCATTCTTGGTGGTGGGCGGCAGCCCTCTCTCGACTCTGCCGGGCGCTTTACCTAGGTTGCCGCCGTTTCCGAAAGCAATTTCAGGAAAAGTGTCCAGCGGCTTTCCGCCTGAAATTGCGTTCAATCAAAATGGTTGGGGTGGATCGGCGATAGCCGAGCCGCCCCAAGGCGGCGGCGCATGAAGAGATATCTACTCCTGTTGATTGGCCTCGTACTGGCGGCGGCGGTGACGATCGCCGACGCCGCGACCATGGTGCCGCCGGGCAATCGCAACGCCGTGCAGCCGGATATCCCCGGCGCGTCCAGCCGGCGCACCCAGGCCACCAACACCACCTTCCAGGCCAAGTACCGCAAGGTCTACGCGCTGCTGCAGAACGATGCCGAGCTGCGCGGCAAGATCAGGAAGGTGGCGGCTGCCTACGGCATCGATCCGATGCATATCGTAGGCGCCATCGTCGGCGAGCACACCTACAATGTCGACGCCTATGACAGGCTGCAGACCTATTACGTCAAGGCGATGTCGTATCTGTCGAGCAAGCTCACCTTTGCCTATGAGGGCGAGGACGTCAGCGATTTTGTCCAGCGGCCGGAATTCAGGAAATGCGACGGCATGGACGACAGCTATGATCTGTGGGAATGCCGTGAGCAGGTCTGGAACCATGCCTTCCGCGGCAAGACGGTCGGGGGGACGAGCTTCCCCAACGACCGCTTCGGCGCCACTTTCTTCCAGCCCTATTATGCCGGCCAGACCTTCGGGCTCGGCCAGCTCAACCCGCTGACCGCGTTGCAGATGAGCGATCTCGTGCACAAGGTCTCGGGCCTGCCGAAGCTCGATGTCAATGACCCCAACGCGGTCTACAAGACCATCATGGACCCCGACCTGACGCTGCCCTATGTCGCCGCGACCATCAGGAAGTCGATCGACGCCTATCGCGGCATCGCCGGATTCGACATCTCCCACAATCCGGGGCTCACCGCCACGCTCTACAATGTCGGCAATCCCGAGCAGCGCGCCTATGCGCTGAAGGCCGAGAATGACAAGCGCCACGCCGCCGGCCAGCCGGAAAAGCTGCCCGAGGAGAACTATTACGGCTGGCTGGTCAACGACAAGCTGGATGAGCTGAAGGCGCTGTTCTAGCAGACCTTATGCCGCCAGCAGCGACTTCAGCTTGACCGTTTGCGATCCGAGCGCCTCAGGCGCCGGCGCTGCCCGTTTTGCGATCAGCATCTCCGCCAGCCGGATGTCGCGCGCTACCGCGTTGCCGGGACCGATTCCGCTGGCGGCGACCAGCCTGCCGTCCTCGGCCAGATGGAACAGGATGAAGGCGCCGTCGTCGAGGTCGCGCCGCACTGTCGAGCGGCCCTCGTCGGAAAGCCCGGCGATCTGCAGTGTCAAGCCGTATTGATCCGACCAGAACCACGGCACGGCGGCATGCGCCTCGTCGGCGCCGAGCATGTTCTTCGCGGCCAGGGCGCCCTGCTCCTGCGCGTTGCGCCAGGCTTCGAGCCGCACCCGACGCCCGCCATAGACGGCGAGTGGGAACGAACAGCAGTCGCCAGCGGCGAAGATGTCCGGATCTTCCGTGCGCAGCGTGCCATCGACCGCGATGCCGTTGTCGATTGTGAGCCCGGCTTCAGCGGCAAGCGCCGTCACCGGCACGGCGCCGATGCCGATCACCGCGACATCGGCGGCGATCTCCTGGCCGTCGGCCAGCGCGATGCGAACCTCGGCGCCGTTGTCGGCGATGGAAGCGATGCCCTGGCCGGCGAGCACCTTCACGCCCTCGGCCTCATGCGCCTTGTGGATGATTTCGGCGATCTCGGCCGGCACGCCGCGCATGAGGATGCGCGGCTGGGCCTCGATGACGGTGACGGATGCACCCAGTTTTCGTGACGACGCGGCAAGCTCGAGCCCGATGAAGCCGCCGCCGATGATGGCGACCCGGTTGCCGGCGCTGAGATGGGCGCGGATGGCCAAGGCGTCGCTGAAGGTCCTGAGATAGACGCAGCGACCGCCAAGCCCCGGCATCGGCAGCTTGCGCGGCGCCGATCCGGTCGCCAGCAAAAGCTTTTCATATGGCAGGGAAGAGCCGTCCGACAGCCGCACGGCATGGGCTGCTCTGTCGATCGCGACGGCCCGGACGGAATGGATATGCCGGATCGAGCGCTCGGCCAGCAGCTCGTCGCTGGCGATCGCCTTGATGGCGGGCGACTCGCCGGTCATCGCTTCCTTCGACAGCGGTGGCCGCTCATAGGGCAAATGCGGCTCGTCGCCGATCAGCGTGACCGGCCCTCCATAGCCGAGATCGCGCAGCGCAAGCGCCGCGCGCCCGCCGCACTCGCCTGCTCCGACGATCACCATCCCCGCCATGGTCGTCACCCGATCTGGATCAGGACTTTTCCGGCGTCGACCTTGACCGGATAGGTCTTCAGGTTGACGCAGACCGGGGCGCCGCGCGCGTCGCCGGTCTTGTAGTTGAAGCGGCCATTGTGCTTGGGGCACTCGATGATGTCGTCCATCACCAGGCCATCGGCCAGGTGCACCTTCTCATGCGTGCACAGGCCGTCGGTGGCGAAATACTCGTCGTCCGGGCTGCGGTAGATGGCGAAGGTGCGGCCGGCATGGTCGAACCGCATCACGTCCTCTTCATCGATGTCTCCGGCCGCGCAGGCCTCGACCCAGTCGCTCATTTTCGTCCTCCGCCGGAAGCTTGATTGTCGGGTTGCGCCGATGATCCGTTCATTCGGCCGCGGCCGCCATCGGATTGTCGTTGTGCAGCTCTTCCCGGTAGGGCTTCGCCGTCGCCGGCAGCTCACGCCTGATGAAATAGTCCTCGTTGCGCAACTGGCGCAGGAAGGCCGGGATCATCTCGCGGTAGCCGGCCAGGATCGACGGCGTCGGCGCCGGCAGGTCGTGCTTGATCAACTCATGCAGCTTCGGCAGCGCGTGATAGGGCACCATCGGGAACATGTGGTGCTCCACATGGTAGTTCATGTTCCAGTAGATGAACCGGCTGATCGGATTCATGTAGACGGTTCGGCTGTTCAGCCGGTGATCGGTGACGTTCTCGGCCAATCCGCCATGCTGCAGCAGCCCGGTCATGACGTGATGCCAGGCGCCGTAGAGCCGGGGCAGGCCAACCAGCATCAGCGGCAGCCACGAGCCGCTATGGATCGCCAGCGCGATCGTCGCGACGTAGATCGCCGACCAGATGCGCGCGATACGGATCGCCTTCGGCTGTTCCTGCTCGGGAATGAAGGTCTTTTCCGCGGGGCTGATGATGCCGGCGGCATTGCGCAGCATGTCGGTCATCGCATGCCAGGCGTCGAGGATGCCGAAGAAGTTCAGGACCAGGCGCGCAAGGTCCGGCGGCCGCATGACGGCGATCTCCGGATCGCGGCCGACGATGATGGTGTCGGTGTGGTGGCGCGTATGGCTCCAGCGCCAGGTCACCGGGTTGCGCATGATCATGAAGCAGGCGAGCTGGTAGACGGCGTCGTTCATCCACTGCGTGCGGAAGGCCGTGCCGTGGCCGCATTCGTGCCAGCGGGAATCGGTCGAGGAGCCGTAGAGCACGCTATAGACGAAGAAGAAGGGGACGCACCACCAGGTGCCCCAGAACCAGGCGCCGCCCGCGCCGCTGAGGATCAGCGCGCCGAGCCAGATGACGGTGTCGCGGATCGCCGGCTGGTCGGAGCGCTGCATCAACTCCTTCATCTGCTTGCGCGGGATCTCGGTGTGATACCACTCGGCCGCCGCGAGCCCGTTCTCGACCGCGAGCCTGGCGTCCCGCCCGGTCAGGCTATAGTCGCGCGGCGCCGCCGCCGAGTACGTGATTGCCGTCATTGGGGTTCCTCCGTCAGCGCCCTGGCGAATGGCCGATCGTGCGGACCCGTGCGTCGCTGACTTTCGACTTCACCATAGCGATAAGGTCTGATAGCTTCAACATCATAAAGATGGTTTCTATCATTTCCTATCAGACTGAGATATTCTGAGCCGGACAAGTGGGGAAGCATCGAGCGGGGAAGCATTATGGCAAAGCGGCCGACCATCACCGATCTCGCGCGCGTCTCGGGCGTCAGCGTCGCCACTGTCGACAGGGTGCTGAACAGCCGATTGCCCGTGCGCGAGGAGACGGCGCGCCGGGTCTACGAGGCCGCCACCGAGATCGGCTACCACGCCGCGGGGCTGATCAGGCAGCGCATGCGCCAGGAACTGCCGGAGTACCGGCTCGGCTTCCTCCTGCTCAGGGGCAATGATGTCTTCTACGGCGATTTCGCCAGGGAGCTGGAGCTGGCGGTCGCGCAGTCGCAGCGTTTCCGCGGCACCGCCACGATCGACTTCGCCGCTTCGCTGGCGCCCGACGAGATCGCCGCCCAGATACGCAAGCTGGCGGCCAAATCGAGAGCGATCGCCGTCGTTGGTCCTGATCACCCGACGCTGACGGCGGTCGTGGAGGCGTTGAAGGCGAGGGGGCAGCCGGTCTTCTCGCTATTGTCCGACTTCGCCGCCGGCATCCGCGAGGGTTATGTCGGGCTCGACAATCGCAAGGTCGGGCGCAGCGCGGCCTGGATGATCGCCAAGGCCGCCAGCAAGCCCGGCAAGGTCGCGCTCTTCGTCGGCAGCCACCGCTTCCACGGCCATGAGCTGCGCGAGATCGGCTTTCGTTCCTATTTCCGCGAGCACGCACCGGACTTCACCGTGTTGGAGACGGTGGTCAACCTCGAGGCGAATGATGTGACGCATGACGCCATGCTCGAACGGCGCGCCCGGCGCGCATGCCGGTCGTCATCTGCAACGAGATCAATGCCGTCTCGCGCGCGGCGCTCGCCGACAACATCCTCACCATGGTGATCTCCACGCCGCTTGCGGCGCTCTGCCGGGAGCTCGTCGGACTGATGGCGCATGCCATCGAAAGCGGCGCCGCCAATGCGCCGGGGCAGACCTTCCTGCCCTTCGACATCTACCTGCCGGAAAACATCTAGGCCGCCTGAGGTGATGTAATCCATCAGCCTGACGGATTCTTTCACGATCGCTCCCCGCGATTTCCGGCGCGGGTTTCGCGACCGTGGTTTTCGTCGCGACGATCGTGATCGAAAAACCGGCCGCGCCGGTCGGAATCACCCTTGACGTTTCCAAACGAAATGGAATAAATATTTCACTAGCTAGGCTTTTTGGTTCTTTCGTTCCGAAGCGTCTGTTTCGAACGGAGGACGAGGCGTTCCATCGAATTGGCGACGCCGCATGGCCGCAGGGAGAGATTCCCCGGGCGAACCGGGGATTCCGGTTCAAACGGGTGCAGCCGGACACCAAGTGGAGGAGAAACAAATGAAGAAACTGCTTTTGGGCGTCGCGCTTTCGGCGCTGATGTGTTCATCCGCCTTCGCCGCCAAGATCGGCGTCTCGATGGCTCTTTTCGACGACAACTTCCTCACCGTGCTGCGCAACGGCATGATCGCGCAGGCCAAGGGCATGAGCGGTGTCGAACTGCAGGTCGAGGACGCGCAGAACGACGTGGCCAAGCAGCTCGACCAGATCAAGAACTTCGCCGCCTCGGGCGTCGACGCCATCATCGTCAACCCGGTCGATACCTCGGCCACGCAGGCGATGTCGGACGCGGCCGCCGCGGCCAAGATCCCGCTGGTCTACGTCAACCGCGAGCCGGTCAATGTCGACAAGCTGCCCGACAACCAGGCCTTCGTCGCTTCGAACGAGGCCGATTCCGGCACGCTCGAAACCAAGGAAGTCTGCCGCCTGTTCAAGGAAGCGGGCAAGAAGGAAGCCAATGTCTATGTGATCATGGGTGAGCTTTCCAACCAGGCCGCGGTGCAGCGCACCAAGGACATCGACGAGGTCATCGCCACGCCGGACTGCAACTTCATCAAGATCATCGACAAGCAGACCTCGAACTGGAAGCGTGACGAAGCGCAGAATCTGATGACCAACTGGCTGTCGTCCGGCAAGGCGTTCGACGGCGTCATCGCCAACAACGACGAAAGCGCCATCGGCGCCATCCAGGCGATGAAGGCAGCCAACATCGACATGAAGTCGGTCGTCGTCGGCGGCGTCGACGCCACCCAGGACGCGCTGGTTGCCATGCAGGCCGGCGATCTCGACGCAACGGTCTTCCAGGACGCCGCCGGCCAGGGCGCCGGCGCGCTCGACGCGGCGCTGAAGCTCGCCAAGGGCGAGAAGGTGGATAAGAAGGTCTACATCCCGTTCCAGCTCGTGACGCCGGCGAACATCGACAAGTTCTTGAAGAAGAACTGAGGCGCCTCGATACGGGGCGGCGCGTCCAATCGGAACAAACGCGCCGCTCCGCCCTTCCTCCCGCCCGCGCGGGAGGCCGGACAAGTGCGCCCCGACGGAGGAAAAAGACGTGTCACAGACATCGCATGGCATTGGCGGGCTGAGCTATGACGCCAAGAAGCGCCCCTGGCCGGCCGAGTTCAACGTGTTCCTGGCGCTTGTCATCCTTGTCGCCGCGTTCGAGCTGATCGGCCGCCTGTTCCTCGGCGACAGCTTCCTGTTCAACACCCGCGAGAACGTTTCCGGGCTCTTCAACCAGCAGCGCCTGGAGATCATCATCCTGCAGGTTTCGATCGTCGGCATCATCGCCATCGGCGTCACCCAGGTCATCATCTGCGGCGGCATCGACCTGTCCTCGGGCTCGATCGTCGGCGCCACCGCCATGATCGCCATGAGTTTCGCGCAGGTCGCGACCGTCAACGGCAACCCCAATCCCAAGGCGATGTTCTTGGCACAAGGCTGGACCGACCTGCCGGTCATCGTGCCGCTCCTGGTCGCGATCGGCTGCGGCCTGCTTGCCGGCCTGATCAACGGCCTTTTGATCGCCTACACCCGCATCCCACCCTTCATCGCCACGCTCGGCATGATGGTCACGGCGCGCGGCATCGCCAAATGGTGGTCGAAGGGCCAGCCGATCTCCTTCCCGACCGACAGCTTCGCGGCCATCGGCAAGGGCCTGATGCCCGTCGTCATCTTCATCTCGCTGGCGATCCTGTTCCAGCTCATCCTGACCTACACGAAATACGGCAAGCACTGCTACGCCATCGGTTCCAACGAGGATGCCGCGCGCATGTCCGGCATCAAGATCGCCAACCACAAGGTGCTGGTCTATGCCATCGCCGGCATCCTGGCCGCGATCGCCGCGGTGGTGCTGTCCTCCAAGAACCTCACCGCCCAGGCCGGCATGGGCGTCATGTACGAGCTCGACGCCATCGCCATGGCGGTCATCGGCGGCGTCTCGCTGTCGGGCGGCCGCGGCTCCATCATCGGCACCGTGATCGGC
>JAFKFE010001156.1 GCA_017308345.1 Alphaproteobacteria bacterium
TGCCCGCAAACTTCCTGTCGTGCCAGATCCCGGGCGCCGTGATGACGCCCGGAACCAGCCGGCATTTCGACGTGACGGTGAGTGGCCGTGGCGAGTTCGAGAACTGCGCGCGCGGCAGCTTCGGGCCGGCGCCGGGCGACGACATCGTCTATCCGATCGGCCAGGCTTGCGCGAAGGGCGGCGGCGCCTCGATCATCCGCGTCGAGAAGACCGGCGATGCCGAGTGCCAGCCCGGCGAACCCTGCTCGTTCGAGATCACCATCACGAACGATGGCCAGAGCCCCTTCTCCGGGCCGGTTCGCATCGGCGATGCGATCGGCGTGGAAGGGCTGGGCCGGCTGGAAGGCGTCGAGATCACCTCGATCGACCCGCCCTTCGGCTGCTCGCCGGAACCGGCGACACTGCCGGCGTCCTGCATCGCCAACCTGACGCTGGGCGCCGGCGAAAGCCACACCCACCATGTCACCGTGATCCTTCCGGAAGATGGCCGCCTTGCCGGTCTTCAGGGCACGATCCGCGGGCAGAACTGCGTCGGCGTGCTTTCTCCGAACACGCCTGTGCAAGGCGGCGACGTGCTGTCGCGCGACCTGACCAATGTCCAGGGCGATCGCGGCAAGGCCTATGCCTGCCACCCCTTCACCATCAGGAATGGGGTGAAGAACCAGTGCTCGGATGGGCTGGTGCTCAACTCGGCCGGCCGCTGCGCCTGCCCGGACGGCACCACCTTCCGCAACGGCCAGTGCTCGGGCGGCGGAGGCATCAAGCCGCTGCCAGTGCCGCCGCGCTGTGTCCTGCTTCAGGGCCAGATCCGGACAGAAGACGGACGCTGTGTCTGCCCGCGTGGCACGGAGCTGGAAAACGGCAAATGCGTGCGGGGCGGACAACCTCAGGAGCCGCAGTGCACGCTGCGTCCCGGCCAGTACCGTGACCAGGACGGCAACTGCGTATGCCGCCGTGGCGAACTGGTGAATGGTGTCTGCCAGGTCGTCCCGCCGAAATGCACGGTGCGCGGCGCCGTGCCGACTTTGGACGGGAACGGCTGCGCCTGCCCGGACGGCACGCATCTCGACCGTGTGGCCAGGGCCTGCGTGCCTGACAGGCAGCCGCCGGCCCAGTGCCGCATCCGGGGCCAATCCCGCAATACCGACGGCGATTGCGTCTGCCCTAGCCGCGCGGAAGTCCGTGACGGCGCCTGCCGGCCGATCGTGTCGAGGCAATGCCCGATCCGCGGCCAGGTGCGCGACGCCAGCGGCAATTGCGCCTGCCCGGACGGGCTGGAAGTGCGGGGCAAGGCCTGCCAGCGACCGAAGCCGAGCCAGGAGCAGTGCACCATCCGCGGCCAGGTCCACAACAAGCGGGGCGACTGCGTCTGCCCGCGTGGGACAGAAATCCGCGACGGCGCCTGCCGCAAACCGCCGGTGGAATGCGCGCCCGGCTCGCGCTTCATCAACGGACAGTGCCAGCCGGTGCTGGTCAAGCGCTGCCCGATCGGCACGACGGGCCGCTTCCCGGACTGCACGCCGACCCGCAGGCGGCCGGGCGTCGAGGTCAACCCCGGCATCCTGCTCAACCCGAACGTGCTGCAGCAACTGGTGCCGCAGCGCCAGCCGCGGCGGATCATTCAGGATCCGAGCGGCGCCAACATCCAGAACTTCAAGCCGTAATTTTCATACGGATGGAGACGAAAACCCGCCGGAGCAATCCGGCGGGTTTTTCTTGTCCACTTGGCCGCAAAATGCTCTAGGCAGTTCTTACATTCGCGTCCGCAACAAAGGCGAGCCGACCCATGACCAAAAAAACCCTCATCGCGCCATCGGTGCTGGCGTCGGACTTTTCGAAGCTGGGCGACGAGGTCGAGGCCGTCGCGGCGGCCGGCGCGGACTGGATCCATCTCGACGTGATGGACGGCCATTTCGTGCCCAACATCACCTTCGGCCCGCCGGTGATCAAGGCGATCCGCAATCGCACCAGGGCCTTCTTCGACTGCCACCTGATGATCGCGCCGGCCGATCCTTACCTGGCGGCCTTCGCCGAGGCCGGCTGCGACGGCATGACGGTGCACGCCGAGGCCGGCCCGCATCTCGACCGCTCGCTGCAGACCATCAGGAGCCTCGGCAAGAAGGCCGGCGTCTCGCTCAATCCGGCAACGCCGGAAGCGGCGATCGAATATGTGCTCGACCGGCTCGACCTGATCCTGATCATGACCGTCAATCCGGGCTTCGGCGGGCAGGCCTTCATCCCGGCGATCGTCGACAAGGTGAAACGGGTGAAGGCCCTGATCGGCAGCCGGCCGATCCATATCGAGATCGACGGCGGCGTCTCGGCCGAGACGGCGCCGCTGGTGACCGCGGCCGGCGCCGATGTGCTGGTGGCCGGCGCCGCCGTCTTCAAGGGCGGCAGTGTCGAGGCCTATAGGGCAAATATCGAAGCAATCCGGACGGCTGCCGACAAGGCAGCCAGTTAAATAGACAACTACCCGCCTCTCGCGGGAGTTGCAGAGCCGCAGCATCTATCGAACGACTGTTCAGGCGTACGATGCGGTGCATGAATAGCAGTTTCGTTGGCGATTCTACTTCATAAGATCAATAGACCAACCACCTTGTCTTAAAGTCGAATATCATCATCTTCCGCTTGAGCCGCCATTGCCCGGCTGTATGATACATGTACGGGAGATTGCTTGACCGAGGGGCCCTGACAAAGCAGGGGCAAGCAATAGGAGTTCGTTTGACACACGGAACTGCCAATCCGGACGAAGGCAAGAGCGCCAAGGGCACTCTGGCCAGCTCGGTCTACCATCAGCTCCGCGACGACCTTTTGCGCGGCGCGCTGGAGGCCGAGACGAAGCTGCGCGTCGAATGGGTCGTCTCGCGCTACGGCGCCGGCGCGTCGCCGGTGCGCGAGGCCCTCAACCGCCTCGCCGCCGAAGGCCTGCTCGGGCGGCATGACCAGCGCGGCTTCTTCCTCATGCCCGTCAGCGCCGGGGAACTGGAGGAGCTGACGCGGACGCGCTGCTGGCTGGAGGAACGGGCGCTGCGCGAATCCATCGCTCACCGCACGGCCGAATGGGAGGAGCAACTGGTGCTGGCCCTGCACCGCCTGGCGCGCGCCGAGCGTCGCCTGCCGGAGGATCCCTCCACCAACAATCCGGAATGGGAGAAGCTGCACCGGGCCTTTCACCGGGCGCTGATCTCGGCGTGCCGGTCGCACTGGCTGGTCGGCTTTTGCGATCAGCTTTCCGACCAGGCCTCGCGCTACCGCCTGATCTCGCAAAGCGCGCCGGGGATGGTTCGCGACGATCTCGGCGAGCACCGCATCATTGCCGAGCGAACCCTGGATGGCGACGCCGATGGCGCTGTCGAGGCTCTTCTCGATCACTACCGCCTCACCGCGGCGCGGTGCATGGAACGCTTCGCGCAGGGCTATGATCCCAGGGGCGGAGTCGGCAAGGCAACCCGCAGTCGCAGGTAGCGGACGGAAAGGCTGCGCGGTTCCCCGCAATCGCGCTGCTGGTTTACGCAATTGTGGACGGAAGGCTACGGCGAAATCGCCGAGCCCGACCGCTGCGCGGTTCTCCTGGAATTGCACTCCCTTCGTTTCTCGCAATTCCGGACGGAAGACCGCTGCGCGGTTTTCCTGGAATTGCGCTCCCTTTGTTTGTCGCAATTCCAGACGGAAGACCGCTGCGCGGTTTTCCTGGAATTGCGCTCCCTTTGTTTGTCGCAATTCCAGACGGAAGACTGCTGCGCAGTTTTCCTGGAATTGCACTCCCTTTGTTTGTCGCAATTCCGGACGGAAGACTGCTGCGCAGTTTTCCTGGAATTGCGCTCCCTTTGTTTGTCGCAATTCCGGACGGAAGACTGCTGCGCAGTTTTCCTGGAATTGCTCCGGCCGCCAAATCTGGTATTCGCTCTGGCGGCGCAACGCTTGTGCCATCGGGCCTTGGCGCGCCTTGAGGACATCCCATGACCAACCATCTGTTCGGTGCTTTCCGCTCCCATATGCCGGCGCCCGACCGGTTGCTGATGGAAACGGATGACGGCCGTTCGATCACCTATGGCGACATGCTGGCAAAATCGGCGCAACTGGCGCATGCGCTGGCGCAGGCCGGCGTCGAGCCGGGCGACCGCGTCGCGGTCCAGGTCGAGAAGAGCCCGGAGGCGGCGCTGCTCTATCTTGCCTGCTTGCGTGCCGGCGCGGTCTTCCTGCCGCTCAACACCGCCTACACGCAGCCCGAACTCGACTATTTCTTCCGCGACGCCGAGCCGAGGCTGATCGTTTGCGATCCGGACCGTCTTCCCGGCGTCGAGCCGCTGGCCGCGGCGGTCGGCGCCACGGTGCTCACGCTCGGCCGCGACGGGCAGGGAACGCTGGCCAGCCAGGCTTCACGGCAGACGACGGAGTTCAGCGATGTGGCGCGCGGGCCGGACGATCTCGCCGCCATCCTCTACACCTCCGGCACGACCGGCCGTTCCAAGGGTGCGATGCTCAGCCACGAGAACCTTGCCTCCAACGCGCGCGTGCTCGTCGATCATTGGCGCTTCAGCGCCGATGACGTGCTGATCCACGCCCTGCCGATCTTCCACACGCACGGGCTGTTCGTCGCCACCAACGTCATCCTGATGGCCGGCGCCAAGATGCTGTTCGAGCAGAAATTCGACCCGGCGCGCGTCCTGTCGCTGATGCCGCGCGCGACGGCCTTGATGGGCGTGCCGACCTTCTATGTGCGGCTGTTGCAGCAGGACGGCCTGACGCGCGAGGCCGCCAGGACGATGCGGGTCTTCATCTCCGGCTCGGCGCCGCTGCTCGCCGAGACGCACAAGGCCTGGCGCGAGCGCACCGGCCACGCCATCCTCGAGCGCTACGGCATGACCGAGACCAACATGAACACGTCCAACCCTTATGACGGCGAGCGGCGCGCCGGCACGGTCGGCTTCCCGCTACCCGGCGTCTCGCTGCGCATAACGGATCCCGAGGATGGCCGGCAACTCGCGCTGGGCGAGATCGGCATGATCGAGGTG
>JAFKFE010001157.1 GCA_017308345.1 Alphaproteobacteria bacterium
CGGTCTTCGCATTCCGAAGAGCTTCCTGCATCGCCTCGGCCGCGGCATTGATGTTGGTCGTTAAATTGTCGTCGCTGATCTGGATAAATTCGTCTATGCGCGGCCACAGGATGTCGACGTAGCCCGTCTGAATGGTGCCAAGACGCTCGTCCGTGTAGAAGAATGGCCAGTGTCTTTGCGCGAAGCGAAGCCGGCGTTCCTCTTCGTAGGACGGGTAAAGGTCTCGAATTCCCGCCATCCGTAGCGCGCGGGTCCCCTCGCTGTCGCTCCACACATCTTGCCAAGTATAATCGTCCTGGCCGTCGCCGGCCCTGACCTGAGCTGCCGCCTCGTAGATTGCCCGCTCGACTACGGTCGTGATGGTTTGGCCGCGCGCGCGCGAAACGAAGTCAAGGATGAATCGGGTTTTGGGGTCAAGCCGGATCGCCAAGCTTTCCGTCTTGGTCAGCTTCTTCGTTGACTGAGCCATGCAGCGTCTCGCTCTTCTCGACCGACGTATATCTCCGCACAGGCGATTTTTGTGGGGAAAGTGGGCATAGCAACCACCTGCACCTTGCGTCAACCGCGCTCAACCACTAAATTGTGGGTGTAGAGACAAATCAAGGCGTTTGGCTATATGACCGATGCGTTGCAAGCAGAACCGATAGCGAACAAAACAGCGTCTACCGGGCAACCTGATCCACTCCTACCCCCTGACACACCTCTTTTTCTCGATTGGAAGGATCTGAAGCCGATCGTCCGCTTCAGCCGCGCCACCCTGCACAGAGAGGTGAATGCGAAGCGATTCCCGGCGCCGATCACCACGGCGGCGCAGAAGACGGCCTGGCTGAAGCCGGACATCGAGAAATGGATAGCTGGGCGCATCGCCGCCCGTGACGCAGGAGCCCGCGCATGAAGAAATTCAGCATAGTTGTGAAAGTCGAACCTGACGGTCAGCCAGTGCGCCTTGAAGGCCGTGCGGCCTGGATGATGAAGAAGCTGGTCGAGGCCGGGAAACGCGGCATCACCACCCTCGATCTGCCGCCTGGCGTGAGGGTGAGTCATTGTATCTACTTGTTGCGTCGGGCCGGGTTCATCATCTCGTCGCCGCGCGAAAGCCATGGCGGCCCCTTTCCTGGCACTCATTCCCGATATTCTTTGACGACGCCCGTCTCGATCCTCGAGGACATGGGGCTGGCTGCATGACGGAAACCTCTAAAACGATATCGGATATCGACGACGTTAAAGCGGCTGCTCGGTGGCTGGCGACCGGCGGCGCCGACCGGACTAAGGCGACAGTCCCTCAGATCCGCCAGCGCTTCGGCCTGACCGCTGCTGAGGCAATCGCGGCCATCAGAGAAAGCACCCTCATCAAGGCGAGGGCGCTGTGAATGGAAATTACGGCAAGCCGTAAAACCGAAACTGGCCGGCACCGCGGCTACATCGAAGACTACAACCCGCAGGCCAAGACGCTTCGTCTGCTCGCCGACGTGCAGACCGTGCTGGACGAATACAAGGCCTACTGGCCGCTCACCTGCAGGCAGATTTACTACCGCCTGATAGGTGCCCAAGGCTATCCGAAGACCGAAGCCTTCTACGGCAACCTCTGCCACCACCTCGCCAATGCCCGGCGAGGTCGCGTCATCCCCTTCGACGCCATCCGCGACGACGGAGTCGCCACCTACACGATGAACCACTTCGACGACGAAGAGCACTTCCTTCGTCACGTTCGCCGACTCGGGCAAACCTACAAGCGAAACAAGCTGGCGTCACAGACCATCCACATTGAGGTCTGGTGCGAGGCGGCGGGCATGCTGCCACAGCTCTACACGGTCGCGGAAACCTACTCGATCCCGGTCTATTCCTCTGGTGGCTTCGACAGCCTCACGGCGAAGAAGCGGCTCGCGGACCGCATATGCGAGATGGGCAAGCCGACAGTCATCCTTCACCTAGGCGACTTCGATCCGAGCGGACAGTCCATCTTCGATAGTGTCGCGGCCGATGTCACCGCCTTCGTCGAAGAGGACAGGCCTTGGGCGACGGTCCGGGTGAGCTTTGAGCGGGTCGCACTGACGGCCGATCAGGTCCGTGAATATGATCTGCCCACGGCGCCGGCCAAATCGACGGACACCCGGTCTAAGACCTGGCAGGGCGGCACCTGCCAGCTTGAGGCCCTTCCGCCTGATGTGATCGCCGCGATCCTGCGCGGGGCCATCTTCACGCACATCGACTTCGACCAGCTTCAGGGCGACCGCGAACAGGAAGCAATCGATCTTCGCAACATCGCTGGCGCTTTGCCGGCTCCAAGAGGTGCAGCGTGAGTTCAAAATTCAAACGCAAGGGTAAGAGCAAGTTCCTGATGATCGACGGCTGGATCGTCCGCTCGGCGGCGTACCGTGCGATGACACCGAACGACCGCTCCGCATATCTCGAATTGAAGTGGCGCTACGATGGCCTCAACAACGGGCGCATCGGGCTTTCCGTTCGCGACCTCGCCGCCGCGCTCGGCATAGGCAAGAACGCCGCCTCGGTAAGCCTGCTCCATCTGCAGGAGCTTGGCTTCATCGCCATCGTCAAGAAGGGCGCGTTCAACGTGAAGCACAAGGTCGCAAGCGAATGGCTGCTGACCGAATACAACTGTGACGTGACAGGCGAACTTGCCCGGAAAGACTTCAGTCGCTGGCGGCCGGAAGAAAAAAACACGGTCCCGTATCAAGGACAGTCGGTCCCGTCTCAGGGACAGCCCACCCCGTTCCGGCAGGCGAAAGCGGCCTGAAACCATGGCTACGGTCCCGCTACAGATACCGACAGACCCACAATGGGTAGGGTCACGGTCCCGCTACAAGGACACATATAGATATACCACAGGGGGTGGAACCTATGGGTGACAGGCAACTCGACCTGCTGACCTGGGAGCCGTCACCGCAAGTGCTCGTCTTCCCGCTCGCCCGTCGTCTGGAAAAGGTGCGTCGTGTCGCTGACCTGCTCGGCAGGAAGCACGGCAAGGACGCGGACATCTACTGGAAGAACACTGTGCGCGGCCTGTTCGAGCAACTTCAGCGTGCAGGCATCGCCGAGACGGTGATCGCCGACGAGATCCGCCAATTCCAGGAGGCGGTCCAATTCGAACTGAGACAAAGAGCTTATTTTTGGTCGCCGCAAGGCGGCGATGCTGCATGAGTGCGTAAGGCGTTGAGCGGAAACAATGTTTTGCCCGTCGGATAACCCCTGGGTTAACCGGCGCAACTACGAGGCGCAAATGGACGAGGAACTGTCCGACGAGGAAATCAGGCGCATGACGGCCAAACTGATGGCCGACTACGAGCCCCGATCGGCATTGGATGGGCTGAGTGCCGACGAGAAGCGGATGGCCGAAAAGCTGCTCGGCCGCGACAACACCCGACGGCTGGAGAACACGGGCCGGGATGAGCAGTTCAAGTACAAGCGGCCGGTGCATGTGATCGAATATTACGCGAAGGGAAATGGGTGGGCCGTTGATCTGCTGGAAAACGGCAAACGCCGGCCTTTCAAGCACGGTCTGGACGACCAAAAGCTGGGCCTGTTGCTCGACGCTATCAGGAATAAGGGCGTGCCTATCCGGCATTTCGAGACTGAGGGGGAGAAGCTGGACCGGTTGGAAGGGCAGCGCCGCCTGGAAGAGCGCGCCCAGCGGCTCGAAAACAACCCGACCGAGAAAGACCCGCCGCTGCGAAGCGCTCGTTTCGACATTCTCCACCAGTTGAAGGACTTCCGCCTATGACCAGAACTTTGCCCGCCTGGCAGCGGCACAGAAACGGCCTCAAGCTGGCCGGCGCCGTACGACCCCTCGACCGCTCGATTCCGACTGGCCTGGTCATCTATGCCGACGGCTGCTGCGAACCGAACCCAGGCCTCGGCGGGTGGGGGTTCGCCGTCTATCTCGACGGCAAGGAAATCGCCTATGCGAACGGTGGCAACCACGAGGCCACCAACCAGCGAATGGAACTCACCGCGGTTCTGGAAGCGCTCGGCTGGATCACCGAAAACCAACCCGAGCAGTTGCCCCGGATCATCTCGGACAGCGCCTACACCGTGAACGGCTGTAATGACTGGCGGCACAAGTGGAAGCGCAACGGCTGGCGCCGGGGGCAGAAGGATGTTGCGAACCTCGATCTGTGGAAGTGCCTGGACGGCGCGCTGGGTGTGCACCCGATCGAACTGGAATGGTGCAAAGGCCACGCCGGCATCATCGGCAACGAGCGCGCCGACGAGCTTTCCTTGATCGGTCGGGAAATGGCGCTGAAGCCTTCGCTCATCGAGCAGCAACTTGGCGTCAGGGCATAAGGAGCGAAACACCGCATGACGAAGCTGAAAAAGAACAGCCAGTCAGCCGTGCCCAAGATGCGCAAAGGCGAGGCGGCACAGGTGAAGATCCGTCGCGACCTCGGTCACGACTTCGCTATTCGCAAGGATGAGCATGGGCGCGACCGGCTCCTATCGGGCACGGCCGAAGCCCGGCGCGTCTACGAAGTCAGCAACGACGGCTATATCAGCACAGGGGGTATCGCCCGGGTTCGGAATGTCGATCCGCTCAAGGGCATTGCCAGCTTGACGCACAAGCAGCGCGAGGCCGGCGCCCGCTACCGCGCCGACTTCGAACTGGCGGCACGGGAAGGTCTGAAGGCGATGGCGATGAAGGAGAGGGTAGGGGGCGGGAGCGCCACAGCCACCGTGCCGGCAAGGCTGCTCGACAACCACTCGGCCATGGCGGCGGCGCGACAAGCGCTGTCCTATCCCGAAATCGTGCACGTGCTGAATGCGGTCTGTGGCATGGGCATGTCGATCAAAGACGTAGCCACTTCGCAGAACGTGGTCAGGGACATCCCTGCGCAGCTCTTGCGCATGGGGCTTGAGCGCCTGGTACGCCACTACGGCAGTCAGCCGGCCTCGCGCCACGGTTGAATCGTGACGGCAGCTATGCTAAACATAAGTCCATAGTGATGATTTGCGCCAAAACCCGCCTTGTCAGGCGGGTTTTT
>JAFKFE010001158.1 GCA_017308345.1 Alphaproteobacteria bacterium
GATTTGGTGAGCTGCCGATCCAGGCGGTCGATCTTGTAGCGGGCGGCCTGGTCGTCAACGAATGACAACGATTGCGTGACCACCATCTCGAAGGGCTGCTTGAGCACATAGTCGAGCATTCCGGCGCCCGTTTCCGGCGGGTACTCCTTCAGCGAGATCATTGCGGCATAGCGGTCCTCGCCCCGCGTATCCCCTTCCAGGTGAATCGTGCGATTGCCGAATGTGGTCCGACGGGACGGCACCATCTCGTCGATCGGCATGTTGCTCAGAAGCATCGGCCGAACCTTGCCGGCATTGAGCAGAGTGTAGAAAAACTCGCACTGTTCGGAAAACCAGACGACGCGCGCATCCGGTTCAAGGACCATGTCGTCGCTTGCGCCGCGATAGATCCGCCGGCCATCCGGCATCGTCACCTCGACGCGCTTCACATCGCGCAAGACCTGCGGGCTGTACGGGTCGAGGCTCTTCTCCAACGCTCGCGTCGCCTCGAGCAGCTTGTCACGCATGTGGCGCAACTGCTCGCGCGCGACAACAGAGCCGCCTACACCCAGGATTCGGCTTGGAAACGAACCCTTCCTGAACACCGGTCGCACGACCAGGGACACATAGGTGTCGTTCACGAACATCTCGTTCTTCGAGATGCTTGCCTGATAGACCTCGTCCATGCGGGCCATGAAGGGATCGGCAAAAGTGCCAGGCAGCGACGGCTTCACCTTGTGACGGACGACATGCGTGTACAGCGCGAAGCTGCCGAGATTCGAGATCGCCCGAAATGCCGTGTTGCGCTGCCGCTGCAGTAGATTGACGTAGTCGATATCGGCCGTTTCGAATGAGAATCCGTTGAGCCGCAGCGTCGTGACAAGACAGTCGTTCTTGAGCCGGATGATCCCGTTCTCGATCGGCGCGAAATACGGCACATGGGTCGATATCCCCCTGTCGGCGAAGATGTCCCATCCCCGGCTGAGATTCGACCGCAGGGCGCTCGCTACCGTCGTCATTTTCCGTAGGTCCTGATGCGGCCGCCGATCCGCCTGCCGAGCGGATTGACCCCGCATCCACTGTGCTTTTGCAGGATGTCGAAGAACCACAGATCGATCTTCGTGCTCACGACGTACAAGACCGAATGCTGGACGATAAAGGCGGCCGGGAACCACAGAATGGACCCGAGCGCCAGGAACATCATGAGCGAGGTGAAGCACTCGGCGAGAAAGAAGGTGTAGGGGATGCCCATCACCGTCGGCGGCCGTGTCATCGCCAGGATGACCGGATAGGTGTCCACGATCTCTTCTTCGTCTCTGTTTGCCATGACGAAGAAGCCGCCTACTGCGCCCCGCCGGCCAGAAAATCGACGAGTTCGGCCGCTGCAAACATGCCGGCGAGTGAACCGCCCACCCGCAGAAGCGCACCCCAACTCCAGTAGCCAAACGCCGCTGCCAGAAACATGCCGATAAAGGCGATGGCGCCGATGCTGCGCCCGAATGGTCCGGTAAAGAACTGAACGATACGGTCGGCGGCGTTCTGCAGGGCCTGCAGGTTCTGCGCTGCTGCCGGTTCGATCGCGGACATGAACAAGATCGCCGCGCTCACCGTCGCCATTGTCGAATGCACGATCACCCGCTTGCCGCGCGGTGAGTTCCACCCTGCCTGGGCGGCGTCCTTCAACCCGCCGCAAAATGTCTTCATGCTGTTCATAGGCTGCCTTCCTCTCTCACCTTCATTGGTCCGTTGGGGGCCTGTACCTGCGCAGCCGCATCCGTCCCGTCGGGACCAGGGCCAATTGTGGAAAACACCAACATCGTCGATCGTGCGGGACTGGGGGCCTTTGTGCCCGCCGCACTCCGCTGCCCGTTCGAGCGGAATCCCTGGCGCGCCCGGCCAACCGCCTGAATGTCGCTTGGCGCATATGCGTGGGTGTAGAGCCCCACCACGCGCGTGACATAGTCGGCCGTTTCGCGGATCAGCGGCAGCGATGTCCGCAGATCCACCTTCGGCTCGCCGGCGTTGTAAGCCGCCGCCACGAGCATCGGATTGCCGTACTTGTCGACCAGTACTTTCAGGAACTTCGCCGCGGCGCGCACATTCTGCGCCGGGTCGGTCAAATCGCTCGCGCCATACGCTGCACCCGTTTCCGGCAGCATCTGCATGATCCCGATCGCCCCTGCGCCGCTGACCGCCGAGGCATCGAAAGCGCCGTTCTCGGCCCGGGCGATCGAAAGCATCAAATTCGGATCGACGCCCTCTTCGCGTGCCGCCTGGACGATCAACCGTGCCACGTCGTCAGGCATGCCGGCGAGCAGGTCTCGCCGTGCCTTTGCATCGGATTCGCCAATCTCCGGCGACTGCATCAGAGCCGCGGCATCCGCGACGCTTTCAGCCGTCAGATCGCGCGGCGGCTCAACCTGAAGCGGCTCAGCCGGATAGGCAAAGACATTGGCACTTGCTCGAATGGCCTTCACCCGAGACGGTACCGGGACAGCTTCCGCCACCGTACGCGATGCCGCTGTCGTTGCTCCGGCGCGGACGGAAAACGCCTCATCGCTGAGCGGCCGGTCCACGCCTGAAGATCGAACTGCCATATCCTCGCCGAAAGCGTGGACGGGCGTCATCGCGCACAAAAGTGCAACGACCTTCAGGCATCGGACACTGAAAAGTCGCGTCCCTCTCCTCGTCAAATGCCGCATTCCTGATCCTGAAAATCGCACGTTAGATTGCACTATCGTATAATCAAAGCTGCGTTGGTCAAGATAAAAATATCACTATCGTATAAGTTTGTTCACGACTCTCAACCGAGATAGCCGCTCCGAGGCCGACGTCAGGAGCCCTTTCGCTCCCACGGATCGCGCTTCCACTGATAGCGAAGTTGCTCCTGGTCGCCGAGATATTTGGCCAGGTTGACGGCCGTGCCGCCTTTGACGAACACCGATCCTGCGTCAGCTCGGGTGCGATAGCCAACAATGCGGCAGAGGTAGTTCGGCAACGGCCTGTTCACGCGCTCAATTTGGTAGCAACCCGTGATCTGATACTGATAGCCGTCGCTCAAAGTCTGAAACTGACGATTTTGCTGCTGCACCGGACCGAGCCTGTATCGCTGATAGTGCGACACCGACGTTTGCACCAGCTGGCATTCGGAAAACGTCCCATACGCCTTGCACTGTGTCAGCTTCAGCCCTGTCCATGGATGGGCAACGGCGTAGCTCAAAGGCTCTGCCGGCGAGGCACATCCTGC
The DNA here is from genome assembly GCA_017308345.1 of Alphaproteobacteria bacterium. Classification (GTDB taxonomy): domain Bacteria; phylum Pseudomonadota; class Alphaproteobacteria; order Rhizobiales; family Rhizobiaceae; genus Mesorhizobium. The sequence goes on from JAFKFE010001158.1 coordinate 3,227, forward strand.
CACACCCATACCCAACACCATTACCGCCATGATCGGAATCTTCATGCAATCCTCCCGTGGCTTAGGCGCATCCGTTGGGCTGGCGCCCGACAACGCTGGCGGTCATAACGGTGGAACGAGATGCCAATTCATCGACCTCACCTCGGCCACGGCGGGCGCAGCACTCGCATCGCTTTTCGAACTCGAGCAACCAGACACTTTGTACCCCTGTGGCTATGTCCATCGACACGACGTTCGCCACGTCTGCCACAGACAAGCAGCAATTGACCGCGGCCAGCTCAGACTCACGCCAACTCGCAATTCCGCTGGGGCGTCGTACAGCAACGGGGCTCCTCGCTTGCTCCGTCCGTCTGAGGGTGATGGTCGGCCTGCCCGTGGGGAGGGTTCCTCGTCCGACTTCTATCGACAATCGTCGGTCTCTTGCTTTCGAGAAATGTTACTATCGTATAATTTCATTTGCCGCAATTCCAATACCGCCGGCCTGACGCAGCAGGAGCCTTAGGCCGTGCTGCAGGCCTTGGATTCCGGCCGGGAAGGAGGAGGTGGGGCGTGCGGCCGCCTTCTTTCGCGTTGGTTGCGCTGAGGCGCTGAGCAGGCTTGCAGTCGATCCGCCATGTCGCCAGATGACGATCCCGGCGCAATCCTGCCTAGCGTCGATAGGCCGCTTGATTGCGCCGCGCGATCAGAGACTGTTCAACCTTAATTCGCCACTCTTCTTCTTCGTTCTCGCGTTCAGCTTCCAAGTTCGTCTCTGGTCGGTTACGGCGGCTGGTCGTTTCGCCGCAGATCGCGCCGACGAGCGTCAGGAATGCCAGGATTGCGATCAGTTTCACCCAGAAGTGCTGGAGGAAGAAATCGTATCCCCAGGAGCCGACCGCAGGCGCCCATGCTGCGCCAGCGGCGGACGACCCGATCCACAGAAGAAGCCAACAACCGGCGGCAATCAAGACGAAAAGCATGACAAGGCCGGCAAGCATCCAGAACGCCCGCACCGCTTTTTTGATGGCCCTGATCATTGTCATTGTCCGTTCGATTCGACCGCACTATGCGCCGCGAAGGCAGCCCTCGGTACTCATGAAACTTGCACTATCGTATAATTTTAGTCTATAGCACTTTCTGGTCGGTTGAAAAAGGCCGAGCTGGAAATGCGCATCATTGCACCGATTTCTATCGCTGTCCTGGTGGCTTCGGCCGCTTCCGTCGCTGCCCAACCGGCTACGGCGCCGAGCCCTGCGAAATTTGTCGCATACTATCAGAATGCCTACGCGAGCGGACGTGATCTGGTCCCGGGACCGCAACAGGTGCTGGACCTTGACGGTTTGGTAACAGCCCCGAGGCTCGAGACGGTCATTCCCGAGGCGGCGTTGACCGGCAACGCTTTTGTCGATGCTCAAAACACCATCATCAAGCTGGTCGGTGCGCAGGGCTGCCAGTCTGCGCAGCAACTCCAACTGGGCGAGATGCGGGCGTCATGCACCATGCTGTCGCTGGCTGGGCTGAATGCTGCCCTGCAAACGGCAGCAGCGCCCGCGGGCGGTGCCTTTCCCTGCCATTTTCTGGGAGCGAACAGCGGACAGCCTTCGGTTCGGTTTGCCGAATGCTTCTTCATTGGCCCCGACGATCATGCCCAACCACTGTCCGAGTACCTCATTCGTCACGGGCTGGCGTTCGCTGCCCGGGCGCCGAACGGCGCAGCTGTTTTTCCTGAATACGCCGCTGCCG
>JAFKFE010001159.1 GCA_017308345.1 Alphaproteobacteria bacterium
AAGCCGCTCCTCGACGGCCGGCTTTCTCTATGCCGCCTTCCGCGCCAGCGACCTGTTCCAGGTCGCGCTCAGCCGTTCGCCGCTGCTGCCGGTCAATGTCGAGGTCTATGACGGCAAGCCGGAGGCCGGCAATCTGCTCTTCCGTTCGGAAGCGCCGCCGGCGGAACGTATCGGCGCGAGGCTTATAGCGCGTCGCGATATCGTCGTCGCGGGCCGGCCCTGGACCGTGCTGTTCAGGCCCACGAGCGCCTTCGAGCCTCCGTCCTCGCGCGCCGTTCCGGTGATGCTCGGGCTGTTCGGCCTGCTGCTTGCCGGGGCCATCGCCCTGGTGGCGCGCTATCAGGAGCGTGCCTATGACGCGAAATCGGCGCTGCATGAGGCGACGGAAAAGAGCCTGCTGGAGAAGGACCTGATCCTGCAGGAGATGAAGCACCGCATCAAGAATTCGATCACCCGCGTGCTGGCGATCGCGCGGCAGACGGCCTCGCAGGCCACCGACGTCAAGGAGTTCTCGGCGTCGTTCTCGGCGCGCCTCCAGGCCATGGCCGCGTCGCAGGACATGCTCACCCGCTCGCGCTGGCAGAAAGCCGATCTCGGCGACCTCCTGCGCATCGAACTCGGGCAGGTGTTCGGCAAGGATCTCCCCGAAGGCGTGCTGTCCGGGCCGCAAGTGCTGCTCGACGAGACGACGACCCAGGCGCTTGGGCTGACCTTCCACGAACTCGCCACCAATGCGCTTAAATATGGCGAAGCCGGCAATTCAGCCAATTTCGTGAAGGGAAGCTGGGCTCTCAAGGTCGACTGGAGCGTCGAAGGACGCGGCCGCGAGCGGACACTCATCCTGAACTGGCGTGAAGCGGGACAGAAGAAACTGGAAGCGCCAACCAGGACCGGTTTCGGCACCAAGCTGATAGATCTCAACGTCACACGTGAATTGCGCGGCACGATCGCGCGCGACTATCACGCCGACGGATTGAAGGTGGAGATCAAAATCCCGCTCGCGGAGTGAGCGTCGCCAACAAGTTCGGGGGACGGTCTGGAACCGAAGGCCGCCTGACGGCCTCCGGCTCCTTCCGACATTTAGTTGCAGCGAGCCGTGTAGATCCGGCCGCGATGATCGCGATACTGACAATAGCCGTTGCGCAGGTTGCGAACCAGGAGGCCCGATCCGGCGCCGACAGCCGCGCCGATCAGCGCACCCTTGCCGCCGCCGACCAAGCCGCCCACGCCGGCGCCGATCAGGCCGCCGCCCACGACATCCTGCTCGGTCGTCGTGCAGCCGCTGACAGCGACCACGGCAACCATGGCAATAATCATCTTCCGCATTGAAATGCTCCTCACTTTTGTCCTCACTTTCGGCAGTGCCAGCCGCCATTTAGCATGAAAAAACGGGTTTTGCCTGCACGATCTTACTGTTGTTTAAGATAGTCTTTTTCGGGGCGCTGGCCGTTCGAAGCGACAAGCATGCCGGACACCTCAAGGGAGGCGACCAGCGTGCCGTCGGGGCGCACGGTCCAGGCGATCCGGTCATAATCATCCTCCAGCGCCGGATCGACGGCCAGGCATTTGCCGACGATGCGTGGCGCCCGGCCCTGCAGGTCGCCAAGGGCGAACGGCCTTTCGGCGACGCAAGCTTGCATGGTCTCGAAGACGCTGACCGGCACTTCGAGTTCCCGGCAATCGGCCATCGTGCTCGAACAGCCGACGACGAAGAGCAATGCGGCGATGTGTTCCATGGCTCCAAACCTCTCGCCGCAAACAACGAATCTGGGCAGACGAAAGTTCCGGGGGCTGGATTTTAAAGTGTCGCGTCGAATGGATTGGAGGCGACGCTTCGAAGTTTCTGTCTTGACCCGTGCCGGGGTCAGAACAATTGCCGGGCAAAGGCCAACGCCATGGCGGCGAGAAGCGCGATCGCGCCGAGGCGGAGCGAAAGATGGGACGACCGCGGCGCCGGCGTCGGCTCGGCGTCCTGAAAGCCGCTCATCGAGACACGGGCGGCCTGCTCCAGCCTGTTCATATCGGCAACCATCATTCCAGTCTCCCAGGTCGCGCGCCGGGGCACGGACGGGTTCCGGCGCACCGCCAGCCGGGAACACAGGATCGGATTTTATGGTGAACAGCCGGTTAAGGGCCTTCGCCGGCAAAGAAAGAGCTGGCGCAATCAATCCGTCTCGAAATTTCCGTGCGGGACGGTGAGGCGGTATTCCATACGACCCTTGCCGATCTCGAGCGTCGCGGAGCCATTCAGCGACATCGGCACCACGCGCTCCAGTGCCACGCTGCCGAAGCGCTTTTCATTGCGCGGCGCGTCGCCCACCGCCTCCGTCCAGGTCAGCAAAAGGTTGGGCGAGGTTCCGGCTTCGGGTTCAAGCCTTGCGCTCACCTCGACATGACCGTCCGGCCGCGACAACGCGCCGTAACTCACGGAGTTCACAGCCAGCTCGTGCATGGCCAGGCCGATATGCAGGGCGGCGTTGGGATTGAGATAAGGATTCTCGCCCGCGAACCGCAGGCTTTGCGCCAGATCGCCGCTGTAGCGGCCGACCTGGCCGGAGACGAGCTCCCGCAGCGCGGCTCCCCGCCAGTTGGAGGACGTCACCAGGTCCTGCGAGGAGGCGAGCGATTGCAGCCGGCCGCGAAACCGCGCCAGGAACTCACCAAGCGTCTCGGTATAGCGGCCGGTCTGGGTCGCGATGCTCTGGATGATGGCCAGAAGGTTCTTCGACCGATGGCTGACCTCGCGCAACAATGTCTTCAGCGTCTGCTCGCGGCGTTTCTGCTCCGTCGTTTCCACCATCGTGGTGACGACGCCGAGCACTTCGCTGGCGTCGCCGCGGTCCGCATCGATCCAGAGCTGGAACCAGCGGACGCCCTGGTTTCCCGGAATGCTGAGCTCGAGCTGGTCCGCGTTGCCGGATTCGATCACCTTGAGCTTGGCGGCTCTTATGCGTTCGGCCTGCGCCGGCGAAAGCACGTCCTTGCCGTCGGCGGTTTCGGATGCCCAGGGCGCGCGCATGTTGCGCGCCCAGACCGTTTTCATCTGCCGATCCTGGTAGAGAACCGAAATTCCCGCATTGTGCAGGGCATGAAGCAACGCTCGCCCCACCTGCATCCCGCTTTCGGCGGGATGCATCGCGATCACTTCGCCATCCTGCTTTTCAACCCTGTCTTTCGTGGGACCCTCGGAAGGCATTGGAACATCCCCCACTCGGTCCTTTGAACGGCTCAATCCGCAACTGGTTCCGCACGATGTCGACGCCCCGGATCGCAGGTTCCCCAAAACGGTCCGCCGGACGGTGCTCTTTCGAGGCGCCGTCCGGCGGTGGCTGGAAACCGTTTGAGGGGTGCGGCTTCCAGTGTCGCGGTCAGGCTCGCCTGACGAGACCTGCGATAAGCGAAATCACCAGGAAGGCGAGGAAGATGAAGAACAGGATCTGCGCGATGCCCGCCGATGTACCGGCGATGCCGCCGAAACCAAGCGCGCCGGCAATGATCGCAACCACGAGAAATACGAGCGCCCAGTACAGCATGATGTGTCTCCTTGTTGTCGGAAAAAGAACGTGGCTCGGTGCCGTTTGTTCCACCATTTGCTGAAAAAGACGATCCCTCGAAAGGGCCTTTCAGACTGCAAAAATTCAGGCGCCACGCGGGCGACAAGGCCTCGCGTGGCGCTCAGATGAAGAGGGCTGCGGAAGTGTTCAGGCGGCGGCCTTGGCCTGCCGGTCGAAGAACAGGGCCTGGCTGATCAAAGCCTTGACCATGTCGGGATTGAAAGGCTTGGTGACCAGGAAGGCGGGTTCCGGGCGCTCGCCGGTCAGCAGGCGTTCCGGGAAGGCGGTGATGAAGATCACCGGCACCGGCGTCGAGGACAGGATCTCGTTGACGGCCTCTATGCCTGAGCTGCCGTCGGCGAGCTGGATGTCCGCCAGTACCATTTTCGGCCTTGTCCTGCCGAACATGGCCACCGCCTCGGCATGCGTGCGCGCCGTGCCGACGACGCGGTGGCCGAGGCTTTCGACCATCTCCTCGATGTCCATGGCAATCAGCGGCTCGTCCTCGATGATCAGCACGTCGGTCGCGACCTGCCGCGAAATCTCGCTGCTGGCCTGGGCCAGCAGCTCCGAGAATTCCTCCTCGTCGACATCGAGAATTTCCGCCGCCTCATCCTCGCTGAAGCCCTCGACGGCAACCAGGAGGAAAGCCTGCCTCGGCAGGGGCGCGATCGCATTGAGATTGGCCGCGGCCCTCTGCTCCCAGGCCGTCTGCGCCTGTTCCTGCGGTACCCGGATGGCCACGGACGTGAATAGCCTGGCAAAGACCTTGTACAGCGCGATGCGGTCGCTGGAGGCTTCGGGGAAGATGTTGATATCGGCGATGATGGCTTCCAGCATCGCGGCGACCAGCGCGTCACCGCTCTCCTGCGATCCCGATACCGCGCGTGAGAAGCGGCGCAGGAACGGAAGATGAGGCGCGATGGTTGCGGACAAACTCATTATTGACGTCTCCCTCAGATGACGTTGCACGTTCAAGGCGATGCTGATTGCAAGCCCCTGAAAATCAAACGCCGGCTTCCGGAAAAAGTTCCGCCGGCTGGGGAACTAAATTAGCAGGCGGGCGTTTCGGGGTCTCGGGATGGGCAGCCAGACGAGAGTTCCGCTTGCGTTGTGGTGTGTAGTCGAAGAGCGGTCCGCGTGCTGGAAACTAGGGCTAACATGAAAGAAATGTCGAAGAAACAGACGGCTGATGCCGCAAGCAGGCGTCGGAACGGGGATGGCAGCCCGCTTGGAGCAAACTCCGAAATTGCCCGCAAGCTCAAGCAATATTATGACGAGTTGGTCTCGGACCATGTGCCGGACCGCTTCTCCCAGTTGCTCAGCCAGTTGGAACAGGCCGAACCTGCCCGGAAAAAGGACTGAGGCATGGCGGCGGTATCCCAGAG
>JAFKFE010001160.1 GCA_017308345.1 Alphaproteobacteria bacterium
TCTTCACCGGCCGATTGTAGTTGCGGTCGTCCGGCACCTCGCACCAGCCGAGGTCCGGGCCGATCGGGGCCATCGCCACCCGGGTCCCGCGCCCGCCCGGGAAATGGTCGTTGCGGAAATAGCCCGACAGGATGCGCATCGACGCCAGCGGCGTCGCGCCATCCCCTTCATGCTTGTTGGCGGTGATCCCGCTGCGCCCCAGCGCGCAGGCAAACACCGTTTTGCCGGCTTGCAGGAGCCCCTGCGCGGGGTTGCCGGGGCGTGCGCGCACGACCAAAACACGCAAGCCCTTCGGCAAAAATGCACCCGCCTCATTGCGAGCGCGTTTTTTCTTGTATGATTGGGTCACGGAACAAATCACTGTGATCGGCTGTTGCGCCGGTCAGCTTCCGCATAAATGGGGGGAGGTCAACTGAATATTCTTTTTAAAACAACGGATTGATCCATGACATCACGCACCATCCTGATCGTCGATGACGACGACGACCTGCGCGCCACCCTGGTCGAGCAGCTGGCGCTTTACGAGGAATTCGACGTTCAGCAGGAATCGACCGCCGCAAAAGGCGTCGCCGCGGCGCGCGGCGGCGTCGTCGATCTGCTCATCATGGATGTCGGCCTGCCCGACATGGACGGCCGCGAGGCGGTGAAGATCCTGCGCAAGGGCGGCTACAAGGCGCCGATCATCATGCTGACCGGCCACGACACCGATTCCGACACGATTCTGGGCCTCGAGGCCGGCGCCAACGACTATGTGACCAAGCCGTTCCGCTTCGCCGTGCTGCTCGCGCGCATACGCGCCCAGCTTCGCCAGCATGAGCAGAGCGAGGACGCCACCTTCTCGGTCGGGCCCTACACGTTCAAGCCCAGCCAGAAGCTCTTGATCGATCCGCGCGGCGCCAAGGTGCGGCTGACCGAGAAGGAAGCGTCGATCATCAAATATCTCTATCGCGCCGACCAGAAAGTGGTGACGCGCGACGTGCTTCTGGAAGAGGTGTGGGGCTACAATTCAGGCGTCACCACGCACACGCTGGAGACCCATGTCTACCGGTTGCGCCAGAAGATCGAGCGTGATCCTTCCAATGCCGAAATTCTTGTGACAGAAAGCGGCGGCTACAAGCTGGTTCCTTAAACATTTCATGATCTAGAGCAATTTCAGGAAAAGTGTGAAACGGTCAGGCTCATCGGCTTCGCCGTAGCCTTCCGTCCGGAATTGCGCCAAAGAGATAGAGCGGTCGGGGCGGGACCGTTTCGGGTGCGATCCTGGTGCTGGAGGGTGATGGATCGGCCCGATGGATGCCTTGCACGGGTGTGCGGGCTGCTAGTGTTGGAGCGTCTCCTGCGCGTCCTTTTGAACGCGCCGCTCCAAAGGAGGGACTGGACTGACCGCTCGGGGACACAGCTAGGATGGCGCTGGATGACGACATCCGCATCCTGTCCAGCGTGAAGCTTTTCCAGGGCTTCTCGCAGGAACAGTTGCGCCTGCTCGCCTTCGGCGCGGAAAACACTTTCCTGCAGGCGGAACGCAAGCTCTATCTCGAGGATGACGAGGCCGACTCGGCCTATGTCGTGGTCAGCGGCCTGATCGCGCTCTACCGCGAGCAGGGCGGCGAGCGCATTCCGATCGGCACGGCCGGACCGGGCGCCATGCTCAGCGAGCTCGCCCTGATCGCCGACACCAGACGTTTGACCAGCGCTTCGGCGGCGGCCGATTCGGAAGTCATCCGGCTCAGCCGCAAGATGTTCCGCCGCATCCTGGAGGAATATCCGGAGCTGGCGGTGCAACTGCACGAACGCATCCTGGAGGAATTCCAGCAGATGATCGCCCGCATCGAGGAGCTGGCGCCGCGCTTTACGGGGTAGGCGCCGCCGGAAGGCCCGCCCTAATCCAGGTCGAACCGAGCGATGACCGGCACATGGTCCGACGGCTTCTCCCAGCCGCGCGCGGCCTGCAGGATCTCGTAGCCCTTGAAATCCGGCACCAGATTGGCGGACGACCAGACATGGTCGAGGCGGCGGCCGCGGTTGGAGGCTTCCCAGTCCTTGGCGCGGTAGCTCCACCAAGTGTAGAGCTTCTGCTCGGCCGGCACGTTGAGCCGCATCAGGTCGACCCAGCCGCCGGCCTCGCGCATCGCCTCGAAATTCGTCGTCTCGACCGGAGTATGGCTGACGACGTTGAGCAATTGCTTGTGCGACCAGACGTCATGCTCCTGCGGCGCGATGTTCAGGTCGCCGACCAGGATCGAGGCGGACGATTCGTCCTGGCTCGCCGGCATGGCGTTCATCTCCTGGACGAAATCGAGCTTGTGCCTGAATTTGCGGTTGATCTCGGGATCCGGCTCGTCGCCGCCGGCCGGCACGTAGAAATTATGCACCAGCACCGACTTCCCGCCCGCCTGGACCCTGACCGACAGATGCCGGCTGTCGTCGATCTCGCAGAAACGCCGCTTTTCGACCAGTTCGATCGGCCGGCGAGCGACGGTCGCGACGCCGTGATAGCCCTTCTGGCCGTGGAACAGGATGTGCTCGTAACCCGCCTTGCGGAAGGCTTTTTCCGGGAAGAGCTCGTCGGGGACCTTGGTTTCCTGCAGGCAAAGCACGTCCGGCGCGTGCTCCTTCAGCAGCCGCTCGACGATCGGCATGCGCAGGCGCACGGAGTTGATGTTCCAAGTGGCAATGGTGAAGGGCATGCGGCGAGGTCCGGGCGCTAAGGTCGCCGAACTACTGCCAGTGAGCGCGGGTGAAGACAAGCCGAAGCATGTCGCAAGCCTTCGAGATTGGCCAAACCCTTCTCAACTTCGTAATTCCAGGGCGGAGCAAGGAGCGAAGCGAAGCGCGCAGACCCTGGAATCCATGCGGTGACGTGCGAGCGCTGCAACGGTGCAGACTTCGGCACCGAGCGCCGGCACAGGACGATGTTCTTCTGCACCGCATCGTTCTTCGGCAAGCGCAACGGCATGAATCCTAGGGTCTCCGCTCCGCTCCGCGTCGCTTCGCCCTAGGATGACGAAGCTACTGGCCGGCCCGCCAAGTGGGCAGTTTTACCGGGTCTTCGTATTCAGCTCTCTGTTCGCCGTGTAGTCGATCGCGAACGTATCGGCCGGGAAGCTGACGCCTTCCTTGGTGTTGAAGATCATCACCGTCGTGTCCTTGCCTTGAGCGTCGGTGATCGTCCACTGGCGCAGGTCATAGGTTTTCGGGTCGAACATCATGGTGATCATCGCATTGCCGAACACCGACTTGTCGGAAAGCTTGATCGTCGTGAGGTCGTCATCTTCCTTGACGGCCTTGACGCGCCCGCCGGAGAGATCGATGCGGTCGTCGAGCAGCAGTTTCAGCGGCGTCTTCGACAGCGGGTAGAGATCGGAGGTGTTGAGCTTCTTGTTCAGGATGACCACCGACCTGCCGTCGGAGATCACGCGGAAGTTCGAGGAACCATCATAATTGAAGCGGATCTTGCCCGGGCGCTCGAGGAAGAACTTGCCGCCGGTCTGCTCGCCTTTCGGACCGAACTGGACAAACTCGCCGCTCATCGACCTCACCGAGGAGAAATGATCGGCGATCTTCTGCGCCGCCGGCGGCACGGCGGCCTGCGCCGCGGCCACGAGCTGGTAGCCCGGCACGAGATTGAGAGCGGCGGCTCCGCCAAGCATCAAGCCAAGGCCGAGCATCTGGCGGCGGGTGATGGCGAATTCTGTCTGGGTCTTCATGCCGGTCACTTTCTGTGATTCGTGTGGTGGCAGTATCTGGACTCCCAGTGGGGCCTAAGTTTGGCGGTTGCGCGACAGCTTCGTCGCATAACCGCGCCGGACGATTTCCGGTTGCTTGCTGACCCGGGCTGGCGTCTCGCCGGGCCAAGGGTTTGTCGAGATTCAGGTCAGGCCGAGCCGAAAATGGTGGTTTCCGAGAACCGGCGCGGAGCGTACTTTTCGTACGTGAGCACCGGAAGCGCAGGAAGCTTCCATTTGCAGGCCGGCCTCACCTGAATATCGATAAACTCTAGAACTTGTCCTCTTCGGTCGGCACCAGGATCTCGCGTTTGCCGGCGTGGTTGGCCGGGCCGACAATGCCTTCCTTCTCCATCTTCTCGATGATCGAGGCGGCGCGGTTGTAGCCGATGCCCAGCCGGCGCTGGATGTAGCTGGTCGAAGCCTTGCCGTCGCGCAGCACCACCGCCACCGCCTGGTCGTAAGGATCGTCGGAGTCCTCGAAATTGCCGCCGCCACCGCCGCCGGAGCCACCCTTGCCCGACGGACCGTCCTCGTCCTCCTCCTCGTCGTCCTCGGTGATGGCGTCGAGATATTCCGGCACGCCCTGCAGCTTGAGATGCGCGACGATCCTCTCGACCTCGTCGTCGGAGACGAACGGACCGTGGACGCGCTGGATGCGGCCGCCGCCGGCCATGTAGAGCATGTCGCCCATGCCGAGCAGTTGCTCGGCGCCCTGTTCGCCAAGGATGGTTCGGCTGTCGATCTTCGACGTCACCTGGAAGGAGATGCGGGTCGGGAAGTTCGCCTTGATCGTGCCGGTGATGACGTCGACCGAGGGACGCTGCGTCGCCATGATGACATGGATGCCGGCCGCGCGCGCCATCTGCGCCAGGCGCTGCACCGCGCCTTCGATATCCTTGCCGGCCACCATCATCAGGTCGGCCATCTCGTCGATGATGACCACGATATAGGGCATCGGCTCGAGATCGAGATTCTCGGTCTCGTAGATCGCCTCGCCGGTCTGGCGGTCGAAGCCAGTCTGCACCGTGCGCGAGATCTTTTCGCCCTTCTTCTCGGCCTGTTGGACGCGCGCGTTGAAGCCGTCGATGTTGCGCACGCCGACCTTGGACATCTTGCGATAGCGGTCCTCCATCTCGCGCACGGTCCATTTCAGCGCGACAACCGCCTTCTTCGGGTCGGTGACGACGGGCGTGAGCAGATGCGGGATGCCGT
>JAFKFE010001161.1 GCA_017308345.1 Alphaproteobacteria bacterium
GTTGAAGGCCGCCTTCCTGGCGGTGCCGACCTCGACCGTTCCGGTCATCATCGAGTTCATCATGCCGACGCTATCGGCCTTGATGACGCGCGGCGCGCTGCCGGTGCTGCCCTCGTAGAGCACCTTGCCGCCGGCGGTGGTGATGCGCTGGATGAAATGGATGTCCGGCTTGTAGCCGCCATTGGCGAAGGGCACATAGGCCGAGGTCAGTTCCAGCGGCGTCACTTCCGAAGTGCCGAGCGCGATCGAGGTGTTGGCCTGCAGCTCGGACTGGATGCCCATGCGGTGAGCGGCTTCCACGACGGCGTCTGGCCCGACCTCCATGGTGAGCTGCGCCGCCACCGAGTTCAGCGACTTGGCCAAAGCGGTCGCCAGCGTGACCTTGCCGTAATATTTGCCGCCGTAATTGTCGGGCGTCCATTTGCCTATTCTGATCGGCGCGTCGTTGCGGATGCTGTCGGGCGTGCGGCCGGCTTCCAGCGCCGCCATATAGACGAAGGGCTTGAAGGCCGAGCCGGGCTGCCGGCGCGCCTCCGAGGCGCGGTCGAACTGGCTGGTCGAATAATCATAGCCTCCAACCATGGCGCGCACCGCGCCGGAATCGTCGATCGACACCAAGGCACCTTGGGTCACGTTGAGCTTCTTGCCGCTCTCGTCGATCAGCCGGCGGATCGACTGTTCGGCGAGCTTCTGCAGGTTGAGGTCGACGGTGGTGTTGATGACGATGTCGCCGCGCACGTCGCCGATCAGGTCGGGAAGCTCGTCCATCACCGTGTCGGCGACGTAGTTTTCCGAGCCGGTCCAATAGGACGGCGCGCGCGTCGCCGGCGCGCTCAGCGCCGTCTTGTATTCCTTGTCGCTGATCTTGCCCGTCTGGCGCATGGCGGCAAGCACGAGCTGCGCCCGCTCCTCGGCCGCCTTGGGGTCGCGCGCCGGCGACAGCTTCGACGGCGCCTTGAGCAGCCCCGCCAGCAACGCGGCCTCCGAAAGCGTCACGTCGCGCGCGCTCTTGCCGAAATAGCGCCGCGAGGCCGCCTCCACGCCATAGGCGCCCGAGCCGAAATAGACCCGATTGAGGTACATTTCGAGGATCTGGTCCTTGCTGTGCTTGTGCTCGAGCCAGAGCGCGAGCAGCACTTCCTGAACCTTGCGCTCCAGCGTGCGGTCCGGCGTCAGGAACAGGTTCTTCGCCAGTTGCTGCGTCAGCGTCGAGCCGCCCTGCGAGAAATGGCCGCCGATGAGATTGGTCACCATGGCGCGCGACAAGCCGATCGGGTCGATGCCGAAATGCGAATAGAAGCGGCGGTCCTCGATGGCGACGACGGCCTCCGGGATGTAGGGCGACATCTCATGCAGGCCGACGGCCTCGCCGCCCGACGCGCCGCGATTGGCGATCAGCGCGCCATCGACCGAGACGATCTTGATGTTCGGCGCACGGTCCGGGACCGACCACGTCGTCGCCGCCGGCATCTTGGCGCCGTAGTAGACGACGATGCCGGCCACCGCGATGCCGCCCCAGATGCACAGGACGAAGCACCAGTAGACCAGGCGGGTGGCAATTCCGAGCAACCCGCGCCGGTTGCGATCGCGGCCACGACTGCGTGATTTCGCCTTGGCGGATTTGCCTCTTGCAGCGGATTTGCGGGTGCGCGGCACGACGCGATCCTCCTCGCTCACCGAAAAGCCCTCGGAGGATTTCGCGCGCGGCGAGTCCTCGAAGCTCGGTTCGATGCGACTGTCCCTGCGGTTCGCCATGCGCTCGCTTGTCTATCCCCGGTGCCGATGGCGTTCGGGTTGAAGACTAGATGCGGCGGTTTAAAGGCGGGTTAAGTAGCGAGAAATCGATGTGAATGAAATTCAAATGCCTGTCGGTCGCACCGTAGCCGGGCGCGATACCATCTCCGACCGGCGCGGCCGGGACGATTGGCCTGTTCCTACCGGAGCGCGACCGGCGCAAGCGCCCGACCGCGCCCCGTTTTTGTTGCACCCGCCAGCGGACCCAGCCGCCGGACAGGTCAGGCGATCGCCTGGCGAACGGACAGCGCCGCTCTCGATGCCTGCATCACCGCGCCGACATGGCAGTAGCAGACGATCTCGTGCAACTGATTGTCGGTCAGCTCGAAGAAGCGCTTTGCCTCGCCGTAGCTGTCGCCCCTCAGACCCTCGTCGCGCAGAATCGGGTCCGCCGCGGCAACAGAGATCGGCGAGCCGTCGCCGCGCATGACATCACGCTCGGCGGGAGCGCGGTATTCGGTCCCGGCAAGCGCGGTGAGCATGCGGCTGGGGTCACGCTCGAGAAGCTGCGCCCAACGCGTGAGACGCTGGGTTCGGCTCATGGCGGGCTGTGCGGTGTTGACCTCTGCGACAGCGTGCAGTTGGTCTAGTGTTTGGTGCCTCATGGCAACCTCCTAGTACTAGGTTGGTTGGCCCAAACTCCCTACGCAGCCATCATACCGCCAAACCGCTTAAACGTCATCCTGGATCGGCACGATCTCGGAAGATTGAACATGGATGGCCCGGGACACCTGCCATCCGATCCCAAAATTCAAGATGAATCAGGAAGTTAGGGGGGACCCCTCAAAGTCCGGCTGCCTTGGCCAGATAGGGCGCCAGCGCCAGCGCGTAAGTTGCCGTGAGATGATGGTTGTCGCGCAGGACGACTATGTTGCCGACCACCGCCGGGCAGCTGTCCTTGCCGCACAGCGCGTCGTTCATGTCGACAACGGTCACTCCCGTCACGGACCGGGCAGCCAGCGCGAGGATGTCTTCCCGTTCGACCTCGCTGCGCGGATTGACGCACTTGCCGGGATCGGTTCCCAGGCAATCGCGTGGATCGAACAGGCTGTAGGGCGTGTTGCGGATGGCGACGACGCGCACGCCCTCGCCGGCAAGCTCGCTCCAGACGCTGCGCAGCCCCTCGATCATCGCGTCCTGCGCAACGCTGGTGTAGTTGCTCTGGCTGGTGATCACCAGATCGGGCTTCAGTTTCGCGATTTCGGCGAGAACCCTCTCCCGCCACAGCGCGCATTGCTCATACGGTTTGCCGTCTTCAAGGATGGTGACACGGGTTACCGGGCATGCCGACTTGGTGAAGCTGATGAGCTTCCATCTTCTGTCTTTGGCTATCTTGTCGACCGCCGGCACCCATTGCGCCGCGTGGGAATCGCCCATCACGACAATGGTCCTCGTTCCCGCCGGGTCGCCGAGCCGGCAACCGGTCGCGTCCGTGCCCTTCTGCTCCTGATGACACTTCATCCGGTAGACGACGGGCACGTCGCTGCCGATCTTGCTGAGAGGAGGCAGCGGCCTGACACCCTCGGGAACGGCCGCGCTCGACAGCAAGGCGGCTGGCCCCGGATAATTTGCCGAACCGATCAGACTGACGTCGATGGGCTGCCGGTCGATCGCGTGGACCAGTCCGGCGGCCACCGCCACGCACAAGCCCGCCGCCACCGTGCCGTCGATCAGCGGCCGCCAGGCCAGGGATGAGCGCGAATGCCGATAGGGCTGTTCGACGAAGCGATAGGAGAACTCGGAAACGAACAGAGTGGCAATGATCAGCGCAACGCCATCGACCATGCCGATCGAGCCGCGTTGCGCCACATAGAAGATGACCAGCGGCCAATGCCACAGATAGATCGAATAGGAACGATCGCCGATGTAGCGCAGCGCGGCGATGTCCAGGCCGCGGAAGCGGCCGACGCGTATGCCGCCGGCCGCGATGATCAAGGCCGCGCCCAGCGTCGGCAGCAGCGCCTTGAAGCCGGGAAAATCGGTCGACCTTGAAAACAGCATGGCTGATGCAAGCGCCGCCGACATGCCGGCGACAGCCATGGCCGTCCGCACGCCCCCGCTCGGTTGGAACCGGTCGAGGACCAGCGCCAGGAGCCCGCCCAGGGCCAGTTCCCAGATCCGTGTGTGGGTGACGAAATAGGCCCATGACGGATCGGATCGGGTGAGAGCGACCGAAACCGCGAGCGAGCCCGCCAGGATCACGCCGAGCACGAAGGTGAGCGTTTGCACCGGTGAGTACCCGCGACGCCTGGCCCACCAGAGCGCCCCGATCATCAGCACCGGCCAGGCGATGTAGAACTGCTCCTCGATCGACAGCGACCAGAAGTGCTGCACGGGGCTCGGCGCGTCCTCGGCGCCGAGATAGTCCACGGCCTGCTCGGCAAGCCGCCAGTTCTGCACGTAGAGCGCGCTCGCCATCACCTGCCTGGCGGTCTCTTCCCACCAGGCGTCCGACACAAACAGCAGGGTTCCCGCGAGCGTCACCAAAAGCGTGACGATCGCCGCCGGCAGCAGTCGTCGGACCCGGCGCACGTAAAAGCCGACGAGCGAGATGCCGCCCTCGCTGAGCGCCATGCGGGTGAGCAAGCGAGTGATGAGGAAGCCGGAGATGACGAAGAAGATGTCGACGCCGACATAGCCGCCGGGAAGCGCTGCCGGCCAGATGTGGAAGATCACCACAAAGGCCACGGCGAGCCCGCGCAGCCCCTGTATCTCCGGCCGGAATCCCCCCGACGCAATGTCGTCTCGCAAAGTCAGTCTGGCCCCTCACGGCGCCGGCGGGCGGCCACCCGTGATCAATTCTGCTGGATCGAAATGCCCTTGTCGTCGATCTTGAGCTCGACGCCTTTCGGCCTGGTCTGCTCGCGATAGATATAGATGCCGAGCGCTATGACCACGACCACGAGAGCGCCGATGATGACATAGAGCATATTCTGCTTCATGGCGCGTCCCCTGTGCCTGCTGGAAAGATCAGGCCTGTTTCACCAGCTTGATCAGCACCAGGAGCACCACCGCGCCGATCGTGGCGTGGATGATCGCGGCAAGGATCCCGCCGCCCACGGCAAAGCCCAGCCTTGGAAAGATCCAGCCGGCGATCAGGGCG
>JAFKFE010001162.1:0-4888 GCA_017308345.1 Alphaproteobacteria bacterium
GTGCCGTTGCCGTTCTGGGCGATGGTCTGCATCATCTGGTCGTTCAGATTGCCGCGGCCGAAACCGAACACCGACAGGAACACACCGGTCTTGCGCTCGCTCTCGATCAGCCGCTTGAGATCCTCGTCATCGGTCTGGCCGACATTGAAGTCGCCGTCGGTCGCGAGCATCACGCGGTTGACGCCGTCCTTGACGAAGGATTGCTGCGCAAGCTTGTAGGCCTCGCGGATGCCTTCCTCGCCGGCCGTCGAGCCGCCGGGCTCGAGATTGTCGATCGCCGCAAGGATCTTCTGCCTCTCCGCCGCCTTGGTCGGCATCAGCACCGTGCTGGCATTGCCCGCATAAGTGACGATGGAGACGGTGTCGTCGGGTTTCAGCTTGCTCACCAGCAGGCGGAAGGCGGATTTGAGCAGCGGCAGCTTGTCCGGCTCGTCCATGGAGCCGGAGACGTCGATCAGGAAGACCAGATTGGCCTTGGGCTGCTCCGCCGGCTTCACGTCAAACCCCTTGATCGCGACATGCATGAGCTTGGTGCGCTCGTTCCACGGCGTCGGCATCACGGTTACGGTCGAGTTGAACGGCGTCGCGGCCGAATCCGGCCCCTTCCAGTCATAAGGGAAGTAGTTGACCATCTCCTCGACGCGGACCGTGTCCGGGTCGGGCAGCGCGCCCTCCTTCAGCGACCGCCGCACGAAGGAATAGGACGCCGTGTCGACATCGATCGAGAAGGTCGAGACCGGATCCTGCGCGGTCTCATGCACCGGATTGGTCTTGAAGGTCTCGATGCGGTCGCGGTTTTCCTCCAGAGGCTGCATCTGGTCGGCCGGCATGGGCGCGGGCTGCACCATCAGCTTGGAATCGGCGGCGGTACCGGCCGGGATCCGGGCGGGCTGCATGGCCGTTGCGGGCGCCCGGGCATTCGCGCGTCCATCGACGGCGAGCTGGTCGACCTCGGCAGGTGCCGGTGGCTGCGCCGGCAATGCTTCGGGCGCCGCCCCCTGACCGGCATAGTCTTTCAACGTCCCATTTTCCATCTTCGGCGACGCCGGCGCGACCTGCGCCTCGTCTTCGACGCGCCTTTCAGCGTCCGCGTCGGCTTTCTTCTCCTTGGCGGGCGCCCCCGCCAGCGGCTCGTTGACCGCGGGCCGTTCCGACGCGGGCTTCTGCGCGACCGGCTTGTCGGCCACCGTTTCGGTGATCTTCCCGTTGCCGCCGATGACGGGCGACGGCTCCTTCAGCATCTCAAAGACGGCATAGCCGGCGATAGGAAGGGCGACCAGCGCCGTGATCGCCGGCGTGGCAATGAGTTTCCGTTGCATGATGTCTCTCCAGAGCTTTTGTGCTCGCTCCGTGAGACGAAGGCCTGCCGGCGATCCTTGGGGGACGGTCGAAATATTTTCGTCGAGGTCGAATGCCTGCATTGCGGCGGCGAGCGCACGCGCCTTCGCCGCGCCGTCCGGCGCCGGTACGGCGATGTCGCGCAGCCTTTCGAGTTCGTTGTCGTCGACCATGGTCACACTTCCCCGGCTGAGCGCATCAGCACCTTCAGCCGTTTCTTCGCTTCATGGATGTGCCAGGAAACCGTCGTCTCCGAGATCGCCATCACCTCCGCCGCGGAAGCGTGGTTGAGACCTTCGCCATAGACCAGCAGCACCGCGTCGCGCTGCTTGTCGGGCAGCATCCGCACCGCCGCCCACAACGCCTCGGCCGGATCGTCGGCGTCCGCCGACGCCTCGCCGGCGATCAGCGCATAGGCGCCGTAGGCATCGGTCTTGGCGGTGTCGCGGGCGCGCTTGCGCATCATGTCGCGCGCCGCGTTCAGCGTCATGGCATAGAGCCATGTCGTGAAGGCGCCGCTGCCCTGATAATCGCGGATCGCGCGGCCAAGCCGCACGCAGACGTCCTGGGCGATGTCCTCGGCATCGGCCTTGCGGCCGCACCAGCGATAGGCGGCGCGATAGACGAAGCCATAGTGCCTTTCGAGCAGTTTGCCGAAAGCCCCCCTGTCTCCGCCCCTCGCCCGCCCGATCAATTCGGCATCGGAGGCTTCGCCGTCGTCCAGCATCATCGCCATCATTTGCCTGTTGGACGAAGGCTAATGACCAATCCTTGGGGCGTTGGAAAGATTTTTTTGTGGCGCGACCTTTCCTTCTCCCCGCCTGCGGAGAAGGTATCCGAAGGACGGATGAGGGGCGGCGCTGCCGCCGCGAGATGACAGCTCAGCCCAGCGTTTCTTTGAAAAACGTCGTCAGCCGCTTCCAGTGACGTTCGGCGCCGGCTTCGTCATAGACGCTGTGGTCCTTGACGCACCAACCGTGACCGACGCCGACATAATTCTCGATCGTGTGGTCGACTTCCGCGACCCTGAGCGCTTCGGCCAAGCGCGCCGACTGTTCCGGCGGGAAGCTGCGGTCGACGCCGGCAACGCCGACATAGACGCGCGCCTTGATCAAGGCAGCCTTGCGGTGCGGGCTGTCGGGTGCGTCGCTGGCCAGATTGCCGCCGTGAAAACTCGCGGCGGCGACGATGCGGTCGGGATGGGTCGCGGCCGCGTTGAGGGCCCGCGCGCCGCCCATGCAATAGCCAACGACACCGATCGGCCCGTCGATGCCTTCGGCCGTGAGCGCATCAAGAAAGGCGCCGCTGTCGCGGATGGTCATCTCCTGCGTGGTACCGGTCACCAGCGCCATCAACCTGGTCTTGGTTTCCTCCACCGTGAAGGCCGTCTTGGCGTCGAACGGCCCATAGGGCGCGTTGCGGTAGAAGAGATCGGGCACCAGCACCGCGTAGCCCTCGCCGGCAAGCCGTTCGGCCATCTCGTCCAGCGCCGGGCGAGGTCCGAAGGCGTCCATATAGAGGATGACGCCTGCCTTGGCCGCGCCGGACGGCCGGAAAAGACCGGCCTTCGCCTTGCCGTCGCTGGTTTCGATCTCGATCTGCTTTCCGGCCATGATGCTCTCCGTTGCCTGCCGCGCGTTAGATATCGGCACGCGCCGTTCCGGCAAGCCATTCCCGAGCCGGGCCGTTCAAGATTTCGTGCGGCCAGCCTGCCTCCTAGAGCCGCGCGAAGGCCGCCATATGAAAGGCCTGCACCTCGGGCGGATAGCGATAGCCGGTACCGTACGGGCAGGCGTTACGGTCGAGGCATCCAGCGCCGCGGCAAGGCTCGCCGCCGGGGCCGCGAACATGGTCGAGACAGGCCTCATGGGCAAAGCCCTGTCCGGAATAGGCATCGACCGGACAGGATTTCAGGCAGGGCTTATCGACACATGCGTCGCAAAGATGAATCGCTTCATGAGCTTCGGGGAGAGAAATCCCGTCCTCGAACAGCAATGCGCCGCGATAGGCGTGCCAGAGCCCATATGTCGGATGCATGAGGATGCCGAGCGGCGACGGCTTCAGCCCCTCGGCCCGCATCGCCCATTGCTGGAACGGCAGATAGGGTCGGTCGGAAGGCGAAACCGCGCGGGCGCCGCAACCCCGCGCGACCGCGCCGATCACCTCGCGCGACCAGGTATCGAGCGGATCGGCGATATCCCTCGCCTGCTGTCCCAGCCAGCGCTGGAAATGCGGCCAGGGCGCCGCGCCCGCTTGCCCGACCAGCAGCACCGATTTGGCCGGAGCCCCGGAGCCCGCAGCTGGCGCCGCGCCATCGCCACGGAAGTCGAAGCCACCACGAAGGATCAGGCCATTGGCCGCGAGCGCGTTCGCGACGTCCTCGATGGGGTCGCGGGAAAGAGTCATCCCTTCCGGTCCGGGTCGGAGAACGCGCTCCGCCAGACTTCCTTGTGAATGATGTTGGCGACTTTAGCCC
The DNA here is from genome assembly GCA_017308345.1 of Alphaproteobacteria bacterium. GTDB lineage: Bacteria > Pseudomonadota > Alphaproteobacteria > Rhizobiales > Rhizobiaceae > Mesorhizobium. Next base: position 3,815 of record JAFKFE010001162.1, read on the forward strand.
GGCCTGAATCGGGCTCCTTTCACGTGAAGGCGTCGGCCATCGAGGCTTTCTTCTTGGCGATGAAGTCCTTCAGCGCCTCGTCGATGGCCGGATCGAGATGCGGCGCCTCGTAGCTCTCCAGCCAGCGGCGGGCGAGCTCGTTGGCGCGCTGCGGCGCGGTCTTCTCGCCTTCTGCCAGCCACTGCTCGTAGGAATTGTTGTCGGCGATGTTCGAGCGGTAGAAGGCTGTCTGGAAATTCGCCTGGGTGTGGTCGCAGCCGAGATAGTGGCTGCCCGGGCCGACCTGGCGGATGGCGTCCATCGCCTGCCCGTTTTCCGACAGGTCGACGCCTTCGCAGAATTTCTGCTGCATGCCGAGCTGGTCGATGTCCATCATGAATTTTTCGTAGCAGGAGGCGAGACCGCCCTCGAGCCAGCCCGCCGAATGCAGCACGAAATTGGTGCCGGCAAGGATCGTCGAATTGAGCGTGTTGGCGCTCTCGTAGGCCGCCTGCGCGTCCGGGATCTTGGAGGCGCAAAGCGAGCCGCCGGTGCGGAACGGCAGGCCGAGCCGGCGCGCGAGCTGCGCCGCGCCATAGGAAACCAGCGACGGCTCCGGCGTGCCGAAGGTCGGCGCGCCCGACTGCATCGAGATCGAAGAGGCGAAAGTGCCGAACAGCACCGGCGCGCCGGGCTTGATCAACTGCGTGAACGACGCGCCGGCGAGCACCTCGGCAAGCACCTGCGTCAGCGTGCCGGCGACCGTCACCGGGCTCATCGCGCCGGCCAGGATGAACGGGGTCACGATGCAGGCCTGGTTGTGGCGCGAATAGACTTTCAGCGCCCCCAGCATGGTCTCGTCGAACACCATCGGCGAATTGGCGTTGATCAGGCTGGTCAGCACCGTGTTGTTCTCGACGAAGTCGTCGCCGAACACGAGCTTGGCCATCGCCACCGTGTCCTCGGCCCGCTCCGGCGCGGTGACCGAGCCCATGAACGGTTTGTCCGAGTAACGGATATGCGCGTAGATCATGTCGAGGTGGCGCTTGTTGACCGGCACGTCGACCGGTTCGCAGACCGTGCCGCCCGAATGGT
>JAFKFE010001162.1:4936-5961 GCA_017308345.1 Alphaproteobacteria bacterium
AGCGGCGGTTGCCGTCGAGGTCGCGCACGAAGGGCGGGCCGTAGACCGGCGCGAACACGGTCGCATTGCCGCCGATCTGCACCGAACGTTCCGCGTTGCGCGCATGCTGGGTGTAAACGGAAGGCGCGGTCTTCAGCAGCGAGCGGCACAGTCCCTTCGGGAAGTGCACGCGCTCACCCTTGACGTCGGCGCCGGCTTCTTTCCAGAGCGCAAGCGCCTCGGCGTCGTCGCGGAAGATGATGCCGGTTTCTTCCAGCACCGTGTCGGTGTTCTTCTCGATCAGCGCCAGGCCTTCCTCGTTGAGGACCTCGTAGACGTTGATCTTGCGCTTGATGTAGGTGAGCTGCGTGCCCGGACCACCGCCCGAACGGGCCGCCCGGCGCGCCGCCGCGCCGCCGCTGGCGCCGCGTCCGCGTCGTCCGCCCGGCGCTTCCTGCTCGACTGCCGCGTTATCACTCATGATCGTTCTTCCTATAAATCTGGGCCTGAACCGGCTTGCGGCCCGTCGCTGCCGCTTCTTGTCCGGATCGTAGCCATGCACCCTATTGGAAACGGCCAGCCAGCGCCAACACCTGTCGCAAAATCGACAAGAAAAGCGCCAATTTTTCAGTCGCTTTCCTTTTGCGGGAAGTCGCAAATCAGCTATGGATGCAAGGCCCTCGCGGGTTAGGTATTGGCGCGTTGATTTTTAAGCTGCCGCGGTCACTCCGAGCGGCAAGGAGCCCGAGAAAAATGTCCGACGACGAGATCATCCTTTCCGAGCTTTCCGACGAGGAACTCGTGCAGCAGATGCATGACGACCTCTATGACGGGCTTAAGGAAGAGATCGAGGAAGGCACTCATATCCTTCTCGAGCGCAACTGGGCGCCCTACAAGGTCCTGACCGAAGCGCTGGTCGAAGGCATGCGCATCGTCGGTGAAGACTTTCGCGACGGCATCCTGTTCGTTCCCGAAGTGCTGCTCTCGGCCAACGCGATGAAGGCCGGCATGGCCATCCTGCGCCCGTTGCTCGCCGCCACCGGCGC